>JANMYC010001381.1:0-1828 GCA_031381715.1 Saprospiraceae bacterium | reverse complement strand
ATTACCTACTTACAAACAAACCTGAAAAGGGCGAAATATATCAGCATCGGGTAACGCCCGATGAAATCGGTCAAAATATTTAAAGCAACCTTATGAACTATATTATTTATGACCTTGAATGCACCTGTTGGGAAGATAAATCTGTATCCGCGGGTCAGGTCATGGAAACAATTGAAATAGGGGCTTTGAAACTCAATGAATATGGTGAGGTCATGGGTACTTTCAGCCAATTGATACGCCCCAAAATTCACCCCGTTTTATCTGATTTCTGTCAAAGATTGACTTCTATTTCCCAAATTGAAGTCAATAGAGCCGAAACTTTTACGCGCGTCATCAATGATTTTATGGATTTTATCGAACTTGAAGAAGACAATTATTGGCTTTGCTCGTGGGGTAATTTCGATAAAAAACAGTTGGAAAAAGACTGTATTTTACATGATATTGAAGTCGCTTGGCTTGAATTTCACATCAATATCAAACAAGATTATCTCAAATTAAAAGGTTTTCGACAACCCATCGGCTTGAAAAAAGCGGTTTTACGGGAAGGATTTGAGTTTACAGGGACTCACCACCGGGCATTAGCGGATTCTGAAAATACGGCTAAGATATTTGTGAAATATTTGGATGTGTGGCAGAGGTGAAAACAGCTTTAAAACAATTTAAGCCGCTTTTGAAGATGTTTCGGGTATTAGATTTTCAATAGTAGAAAGCTGCTTTGCTATCTCTTTTCGTTCTTGTTCTGAACAATCAGATTCTTGCAACTTTCCATTATAATGTTTAAAAAGTGTTGATTGAGTGTAATCAATGAATGATAACACATCTTCGCTCGAAAGACTAAACATATAGTCTTTCAGCATTTTTAAAGCAATAGCCTCATTTTTAACGTTGTTGTACTCCTGTATGAAAGAATCAAATATTTTATTATTTTTCATTCAAATTGTAGTTTTTTTTGAGCCAATTGATTTCATCCAAAATGGAATTTCTCATAATTTCTAATCCACTTTTCCCTAATTTTTCTATAAAATTCTCTTCATAAAGAACTGTTAATGTTAATTGTTACTTTAGAAGTCTAAAACGAAGGGCAGCTTCTTCATCAGAGAGTTTTTTTTTCATGTATGTTTTTCGTTTTTATCGTGAAACAAAGTTAAATATAATTGTCGAAAAATACCATAAAATTTTAGCAAAATAATTGTTGAAGCTTGCATTCAAATTAGTTTTTTAAAATGTATAAAATAGCATATCTTAGCATTTAAAATAACAGCACTGTAACTGACTCTTCTTATGGCAGACCTAAAGAACCTCTTCAAAAATGTGATTAAAGATGGCAGACTTGATGAAGTCTTTGATAAGCTGCGACCTTGTTTTCCAATTGGTTCTGATAACCATAATGCAGTTATAATTCAACAAAGTGCTTGGAAAGGAGCTAATAACAAACTCAATGGTGGCGTTTTAACATTTCAAGATCTTCAAATAGTTCAAAATCAAATTGGTAAAATTCTCCTTAATTTAATTGATCAAATACCCGATACTGATTTTGAAAAAACGATTTCTGAACTCGATTTGAGTGAAATTGGCACCATTAGCCTCGTTAATTGCAACCGCAGCACCTCTTTTAATTCCTTTAAAACCTTCTTTCGGCAGCATCAAAAGCTACCTTTTCAGTTTTATTTTGTTTTGGGTTGCCCCACGCAAGAGCCTGATAGCTTTGCGGAACGCTTGATTTATGAGGTGATTGACGATGTTTTAGTTGGAGAGGACAGTGCCATTGATTTTGTTCGTTTTAAGGAAACGGTGGAAGGTGTGGAGGTTGAAAGAGTAGATATTCCGA
>JANMYC010001378.1:0-1984 GCA_031381715.1 Saprospiraceae bacterium | reverse complement strand
GAGGACTATCAAACGATTAGAAACATTATCCGCACTAAACAGCCGAAATTTTATAAAGCGGAGTTTCAATATATAGACGATTATTTGCTCAAATATGCCCTTTTTATCAATGACGATATTCTGGCAAAGGATGCTTTTGCGGAATTTATCAAAAATCCAAACCAAGATATTGATGTTTATTTGCCTCTTTTACGTTTGATTGCACTTTACGGTAAAAGTGATTGGGTGGCGACTATCGTTGAAAAAAACTACTCAAAAATTATGGATAAAGCTGATGAATATATCGGTATTCCCGGGCTTGAATTAGCCAAATATCAATTATCTTACATTACAGAAAGTGAATATATAAAATTTAAGGATACTGGTACATTTGATAGATTTTCATGGTTTAATAGGGCAGCTAAATTTCAATTTGACAAATTCGAGAAACAGGATATTGATAGAATAGAACAAGCACTTGCGGGCAAAACTCCTGATTCCCAGTCGTTTTCAAATGCCATAAGCTTAAATAGAGCTCTACCGATTATAATGTTAGGATTTGATTTCAGTGTTTATCTCTATGAAAAGAAGCGAATGCCCTTCATAGTCAGCGGTGTTATCTGGGATTTGATTACGGAATATTGGTTGGAAGGAAAGAAGACAAAACGCAATTCTTTTGATTTAAATGAGCAGTCTTTTGATAAATATTGCGATAGTATTATGGGAATGTTTGGACATTATAGCTGCAATGTTATTGCTGTTACTTATGGCGCAGCTTATGTTTATGATTTCCTTTATGAAGCTGGATTGGTCAATGATGTTACATATAATACCGCCCTCTCAGTTATCCAATCTCATAAAAAAATCCTTCTTGAAGGAGGAAATTATTCATGGAAAAATGGGTTTATTAAAAATTGGGAAAAAGCGGAAAACACAACAACTGAGGAACATATTCATACTCTTGAAGTTATTGAAAAATCATTCAATGACGTTGAAAAAGTTGACGTGCAGAAGAGTCTAAAACCGTTTGATTTTGATAATTTTAACTTTAAACCTCAATTAAAATCTCAATCTCAACCTAAACCCTTCATACCTGAGCGTCCAATGAATATTGTCCCTATTAAAACTACGCCGAAAGTTGGACGCAATGAACCTTGTACATGTGGAAGCGGTAAAAAATATAAAAACTGTTGTGGTAAATAGTCAATACTCAGCAATAATTAATCAGAATCAGTGATTTATTAGTTCTAAAAAAAACAAAATGATTTCCAAAGAGCAAAAATTGATAGATATTTTGTCCGATAAATTGCCCATAAAAGTGTTTCCCGAAAGAAACCTTTTGCCTAAATTAAGGGAGACTTTTAATACTTCTGATATAAAATTAGATACTATATTTGAAGTTCAAAAAATGTTTTATTTGGGTGATGAAGGTGGACTCTGTTGTGAAATTATCCCTCTTGGTTTTATAACAAGTAAAGGTGTTGCAGCATTTATTTGCTCTATTACCCATTTAAGAATAAAGGTGGGCGAACCATTCTTCACGGAGTTGGAAAGTTATCGATCTAAGAGAATTAAAAGATTGGAAAAACAAAATCGGACATCTGGCTATTTCAATATCAATCTTAAGAAATAGCCCCCTCAGTAGTTTTGAATACAAATTACTGAGGGGTACTTAGTTTTTAAAACCAAAAAACACATATCATGCAAAAACACATTTTAACTATTATCTTCCTTTTCACGGGAGTTTTCATGCAAGCTCAGGACACTGCGAAATCTGTTCCTAAATGGAAGTATTACGTTGATGCTGGCTTTGGAGCTATTCCTGAAGATGTAGGTTTTTTTGGCACGGCAAGCATATCGGCGGGTGTGACTAATAATGCGCGTTATAGTCTCGGTTTAGCCTCATCATCTATCAGTAATTCGTATAAAGGTAGTGGTTCAGGGTTGGGGCTCGAGTTGCGGCTCACACCCATTCGTTGGCTATTATTAAAAGGGCAAGTGGGGC
>JANMYC010000504.1:0-9512 GCA_031381715.1 Saprospiraceae bacterium | reverse complement strand
GAGTTTATCACTCGGAGCGGTGAAACCTCTGCCCAAGACATGACGCGGCACTATAAAAAAACTGCCCGCAATTAATGAACTCGATTTTAAGAAATTTCGCCTACTAATGGTTGTCTCTTTTTTCATTTTATAGATTCTATTATTTAAATTTATTGAAAAGACATCACGTCTCTTACGTTGTCATTTACTTGTGTTTTTTCATTTTTTAAATTAAAAATGCGGTAAACCATCATCACAACTCCTTAATTTTAATGTTTTTCAATGCGACTTCTTGTCCGTGGTCTTGAATGGCAAAATGGCCTTTGGCTTTTTTAGCGAATAAAGGCATATCCTTGAATTTACTTTTAGCCACGCGGTCTTTGAAATCGGGTGAATTCCAGATATAATCCGCAATCAGTTTATCATTTAAAAAGTGCTGAATATGACCTTTATCGCTGACGATGCGAGCTGAATTCCAAGTCCCGGCATCATTGGCTGCCAATACTTTTGGGTCATATAAATCGTAAACCGCCGCCGCTTTTTGAGATTCGTGGAGTTCACCATTCCAACCTTTATCGTCAATTAACTGAAACTCAATGCCCGTGTGCCAGGTACTGTGAATGGATGTATCGCCTTCTTGCACCATATACATAATGCCGCTATTGCCGCCTTTACCCACTTTCCAATCGAAAGTAAGGTCGAAATTTTCGTATTCGCCATCCGAAACTAAGTCCACATGACCACCTTTTGAAGATAAAACGCCGTCTGAAATCGTCCATTTATAGGTCGAATCTTTCATGTTTCTAAAAGGATGCCACCCCTCAGTATTTTTACCGTTAAACAGTATTTTGACACCCGCAGCTTTTTCAGCATCTGTCAAAGTCGCTTCCACTACAGCTTTAGGCGCCTCGGCTTCAGTACTTGTGGTTTTGTTTTCTGGTGCTTGTTTGCAGGCAAAAGCAATGGTCATCGCCAGTAAAATAAAGCTTATTTTTTTCATCTTGCTTGTTTTAGAAAATTAAAAAGTACAATTTGATAGTCCATTAAAATAGTTACCAATTTATCCTTTTTTTCTAAAAATACACCATTTGGTCAACAGCTATGCGTAGTTTTTCCATAAAAAATCGCCCAAAAGCACAATCGCACCTATTAATTGATTGATTTGGTTAAATGAATTAACCATCAGACGATTAATTAGGATTACCCCCCCTCATCAAAAGCACAACTATCCCTCAAAAATATTTGTAACATTGAAAGGTACATTTTAGCATTCAGTTTATCAAATGACCTCTACCTTATCAATAAGTATTCGGGATTTCAAAGTTAATTCCTTAAAGTTAAAGTTTTTAAAATACAGATTTTTTCTTTATTTATTCCTTATTTTCCTGTATTAGTCTTTACTAAAACAGATTTTTTCTGTTTTTTTCTTTATTAATCTATTAAATTTCTGTATTTATTCTAATTTCGCCCAAGTTTGGTTGGGTGCAGAATTTCTGGTAAAGGACTTATTGAGTTGCGTCCTCTCTTTAAAAAGAGATGTTTCATTATAATAAATTTTTTACCTAAAAACCTGAGATTGGTGTATTTGATTTTTGGATTATCTATAAAATTGTGTTAGACGATTTCTTTGAGTTTTAAAAAGCATCGGGGGTTCATAAATCTACTTTTCATGGAATTCAAAACAGATTTTTACGACCCCCTCAGTATTGAAAGGTTCCGTAAACTTAAAAAACAGATTTTCAGCGTATTAAAAATGAATAATGCATTTTTAATAATTGAGCTCATAATATTTGAAACACAGATATTTTCATTATTTTTTCTGTATTAATCTTTATTAAAACTGAATTAATCTTTATTTTTATTTAAATTTTCTTTATGGTAATCGGAATTACAAATTTGAAAGGCGGCGTAGGCAAAAGCACACTCAGCCAAAACTTGGCAGTAGCGCTGGCACACAAAGGATACAAAGTCTGTATTCTTGACACTGACCTCGAACAACGAAGTTCAATGAAATGGCACGGTTTGCGGGAACAAGAGCCGTACATTGCTGTTTTTGGCGTAGAGGGAGAACAAATCAATAAAATCGCTGAGGAACAAAAAAAAGCCTATGATTTAGTCATTATTGACGGTAGCCCGCAACTCTCAAAGACCACAACCAAAATTTTGACCGCTTCGGATTTGGTTTTGGTGCCCATTACGCCGAGCAGTTTGGATGTTTGGAGCTTTGAAAACTTTTTGCAACGTTACGAGCAAGTCCAAGAAGTAAAGGGCGATTTGATTCAAGCGTTCATCGTTTTGAATCGCTACACGGGAAATACCAAATTGGACAAGGAAGTTTTAGAAGTTATGGGCGACTTTGACATCAAACTTATGGAAACCACCGTGGGTCAACGCGTTGCTTACCGTGAAGCTCCTACGAACGGTTTGGGGGTTGTGGAATTCAAAGATCCGAAAGCCAAGGACGAAATGATGCGCTTCGCAACTGAGGTAGAAAATATTTTGAGTGCTATGGCAAACAGAATATAAGGATTATTTCTTTATTAAAACGGAATTTTTCTTTATTTTTAAAGATAATTCTTTAAAATTGCAGAATTTTCAAATAAAATAGGATATGAAAAGCTTAAAAGATACATTGACTCAAAAGCGCGCAATGAGCCTAACTGAGAAAGAATCATTAGCTGACAAAATTCATGAAGCCCCGATTTTGGCTTCTAATCCAGTTGAGAATGCGGAGAAAGCAGCAAAGGCACTACACCGCTTAACGCTGGATTTGCCGATATGGCTTGTTGAAAAAATGAAAGCGGAAACTGAACGAAATGGTCAAACAATGAAAGGTTTGATATTGACAATGTTGCTCGATAAATTTAAAGATTAAAGACTTTTAAGGAAATAATCTGCATAAATACAGAATTTTAAGGGTTTTTTCTTTACAATTCTGTATTTATGCAGATTTGTTCCTTAAATATAAAGACCCCTCAGTAAAAACAATAGAAATCACTATCTACCGTACGATATATTGGGTTCATCGAAAATTGAAGAATTGGCCAATTAAGTATTGTTGGAGTGATTTTAAAATTTCCACCTATTTTTTAGCCTTACCGCAAATTTTCAATTTTCTGCCTAATTTTTAAAACTAATAAAATTCAAAAGAGAAAATCACACAATTTTTTATTTGTGTGATTTGATTTTCTTTGATTTATTTGTATAGTTTGGAGTGCCCTTTAACTTATTGATTATCAATATTTTACAACACCATTCAGCTACATATTTGGGACGGTTCGGCTACATATTTGGGACAGTTCAGCTACATATTTGGGATGATGGAGCTACATATTTGGGACGATTCGGCTACATATTTGGGATATTCAAAATTATTCGGCTACATATTTGGGATAATTCGGCTACTTTTTATTTTATTTGTAGCCGAATAATAAATTATTGAATATTCAAGGTCAAAAAATGCATTTCATTTTCAAAAATATTTGGAAAAGTAGTGCGACAGAGCGAATCTATAAAAAACTATAATGAGCGAAAATAAATCCATACAACCATTCAAAAACTCTGAAATGGTTGTGCTTCGCAATCCCGTTGCCCGCGCCAAATTCGGTTTGTCGCTGGTACAGACGAAGTTTTTATTCGAGGTGTTGGCTTATTTTAAAGATTACCCAGAACAGCGTTTTGCCCGATTTTATCTGAGGGATTATTTAGTGAAATTAGGGATTTCGTCGCATAATTTTAAGGAATATGTGCGCCAAATGGAGGATATGCGGCGGCGTGACATCAATATTCCTCGGAGTGGGGACAGTAACAAATTACATTTTATTGGTGTGAGTTTGTTTTCAAGCGCGGAATATATGCTCGATGAAAACGGCGATGGTTACGTAGAAATAGAGGTTTCGGATAAACTTAAACCCTATTTTTTAGAAATAACCAAAGGGGAGTTTTTCTATTACCATATTCTGAATACGCGCGTTTTGAGGAGCACATATTCCATAAAACTGTATTTATTGCTCAAATCATATCGTCGATTCGGCAAATTAGAAATTGGTTTGCAAGAATTAAGAGAGGTTTTAGAGATTTCACCCGATGAATATTTGCTGTACAAAAATTTCAAAGCACGAGTTTTAGAAACAGCTCGCCTTGAAATGGAAGAAAAAAATGACATTTGTTTTGAATACGAAGATGTTCGCCGCAATAGGAAAAGCCCAATTGAGAAAATCGTTTTTCGCATTTACGATAACCCTAATGCGAAAGAAATATTAGAGAAAGCGAGGGCATTATTTGCAAAATCAGAAGTTACCCTTTTTGACAAAGATTTCGTGGAACTATCGGCAGACGCTTTAAGCAATAAAAAAACGGGAAAAGTAAGTCCAGTTAAGTTAGTTGACGTTGAGCTTGAGCAAAATGATGAACCCAAAAATGTTAATGGGGGAGGGGACGAGAAGGCTTCAGTTTCTGAATTTAATGCCGAAATTCTGACGTTATTTCATTTATTTGATAAAGAAGCAAGCGATGATGATATTCTGTCTTTTGTTCAGGGCTTCGACCAAACTAAAGTTTTAGAAGTGCTTTTGTACGCTCAAGACCAGATGGTAAAAGGCAAAACGGATATTAAAAATATCTATCCTTACATCGTTTCTGGTGTAAGAGCGGGATATGGTAAGGGTTTATTGCAGAAAAGGCAAGCAAAAAAGGAGAAAGAAGAGGCTGTTTTAAAGCAAAAATTAGGATTAAATAAGGTAAAAGCTGATTTGGAAGAGTTCATGGATTCCTACGAAAAAGCTAAAAATGAGAAAATTAGAGAAATTACTTCCGCTGACCCCTCAGTAACCGACAAGGCAGTGGAGTCCGTTAAGACAACTTTTTCAAGAATTAATCCTGAGGTAGCCAATATGACTTTGGATGATTTCAGACTTAGCCCTATGTACAGAGAATTTGTGAAAAAAGAAATATATGAGGCTTATAAGGATAAATTTGAGCTTATTGATCGCTTGTTTTTGCCCGAAATGGAAAGACTTAAACAGCTACTGCAAAACAAATAATCCGTATTATTTCTTTATTTTTCTTTAAACGTAAGGTAAAAATACGGATATTTAAAGATAAATAAAGAAAAAATCTTTATTTATCTTGTAACAACTGAGTTTAATATTCTTATTACATTTGAAAATAGCAGTTTGATACCCCTCAGTATTTGACAGTTCGATGCATTGTATTACACAACATAATCTATGGAAAATTAACTGTTTGAATTCAATGCACATAGAAAATAAATTATAATGCTGCTTTATATTTTCTGAAAAGCACAGGCTATAGTAGTCTTAAAAATATATGTAAATAATATTATATTTTTTTTATAATGTATTGTTAAGTAACACGAAAATTGTATTTAAGTTGTTGAAAAAATTATATTTTAAATATCCGTAATAAACAACCTTAAATTCTGTATTTATTGGAATAATAAAATATTGTATTTTTGTGTTTTTTAAAAACTACCTTTTTAGGGTATTTTTTAATAGTCAATACTGTTTACCTTTGCATTACACAAAATGTCATTCATACTACATATGCATTTATAAATTTTAGAAAATGACTAAGTTGAATGTATGATTATTTTGAGTTGAAAGTGAACCCATATTTATTGTGAACCCTTAATATATTAACCATGATGTTACAACAATTACCAAGCTATTCTTTTGGATATTCTGTTCCAGCTTCAGAAGTCATTAAATTTTTGCCCTAATATTTCCAGTTATTTCTTTTGTCAGTAGAGTAAACTGACAGGCTAACCGATTTAATTTAATTTACCTTAATTATCATTGGGTTAGTTCAAATATTTATTTGACTTCCAACATTTGTTCCAGAATATTAAATAAGAAAACATGTTAATCACAATTATCACTGTCGCTTACAATAGCGAAAAAACTATTGCCGATACTCTCAGAAGTGTCCAAAATCAAACTTACTCCAATATAGAACACATCGTTATTGATGGCGGCTCAAAAGATAATACCATATCGGTAGTCAATAGTTTCGGCCACATAAAAAAAGTGATTTCAGAACCAGACTATGGTGTTTATGATGCCATGAATAAAGGGCTTGCATTGGCAACTGGCGATGTTATTGGCTTTCTGAATTCGGATGATATTTATGCCGATGACATGGTGATAGAAAGGATTGCCAACACATTTGCACTTCGGAATGTCGACTCTCTCTACAGCGATTTGGAATTTTTTCAGGGATACTCAGAAAATGTTACTCGAGTGTGGATTGCTGGATTAATTAAGCGCACAAGATTTTTATACGGATGGATGCCTCCTCACCCCACTTTTTTTGTTAAAAAGCGTGTTTATGATAAATTTGGTGGGTTTGACATCGGATTCAGGCAATCAGCTGATTATGAATTGATGCTTAGGTTCCTATATCGTCATGGTATTACTTCTCATTACCTACAAGGCGTTTCTATTAAAATGAGGGTAGGAGGGCTAAGTAATGCGTCATTCAAGAATAGGTGGAGAGCCAATCAAGAAGACGGCTTTGCGTGGCGCAAGAACTCTTTGGAACCCCACTTCTTTACGGTTTGGATGAAACCACTCGTTAAATTAGAGCAATTCAAGTCGTTTTACAGAACAATGCGCGTCTTCAAACAACGGACTAATGTTACACCACATTGGCCCCAGCCAGAGCGTGCCACGATTTTGGAAGAGCAACCAATAGGAGTAGAATTGGCGCATTAATTTAAAATTTATTGAGATTAAGCAAAATATACATCTTCACAAATTGCTTTTGTATAAAAGCATCTAAGCAGCCTATTACCAATTTGTGCTTGCTGAGAATTAATCCTTCTTGGTAAGTGGTCAACCATTTCAGCTTTTCATGATACGCAGTCTTTTGATATAACATCATAGAGACGAAAATTTTTATTGGATTTTTATTTAATTAACATGTGGTTTGCACACATGAACAGCGAAGCTTTATCCATAATACAATGCTGAATTTCTTATTTCCAAAGAAGAGTCAAAAAGTTGATTTAGAGGTTTATCCATATTTCGAAAATATTGAAGTGGATATACATTCGCATTTAATACCCGGTATTGATGACGGATCGCCTAATATTTCCACTTCTATTGAGCTTTTGAGGTTAATGGGAGAATTGGGATTTAAGAAAATAATCACGACACCCCATATATCTGAGTTGTATCCAAATAATGGGGATACAATCTTTGACGGGTTGATTCGGTTGAAAAAACAAATGAAATCCGAATTGCTTAACATTGATTTAACGGTAGCGGCAGAGTATATGATTAATGATTTGTTTGAGCAAGCACTGATAAGTGAGGTTCCTTTGCTTACACTGGCTGATAAATACATATTGGTTGAAATGTCTCATTTGAGTGAGCCCATTAATCTTTATAGGGTCTTATCTATTCTTAAGTCAAGGGGTTTTATACCCGTTTTAGCACACCCAGAACGCTATAGATTTTACAGTAATAATTTGTATCATTTTGAAAAACTTAAAACCTACGGTTGTCTTTTTCAGATGAATGTACTTTCGCTAATCGGCTATTATGGTAGCGGCATTAGTGATTGTGCGAAACTTTTAATAGAAAATAATTTAATTGATTTTATTGGTTCCGACTTACACCATCAACGACATTTGGAGGCGATAAAAAAAGGAATGGCTCATGAGTACAATCTGTATTTAATTAATAATTACCCTTTTAAAAATAAAGAATTGTTTAATAGCTCATCACTTTCTGAAAATTTACCTTAGAAATTAGTGCTTCGAGCGCTCAATACTGAGGGGGTAAGATCAAATCAAACTATAAAGTAATCATACAATGAAAACTCAACAATTTAACTTAACAGTATTAATTATCGCCTTATTATATCTCAGTTCATGCGTTTCGCACAAAGAGTTGCTTTACCTGAGCGATTTACCCGCTGAAACAGATATAACAGATTCAATAGTAAACATCAAACAGTCAGATTTACGCATTCAACCGGATGATTTGTTATCCATAACTGTGACGAGTTATAATTTAGAGGCGGCAAAACCTTTTAATCCTGAGTCGAATAACATACAGAGTATGGGTGCAGCGCTACAAGGGCAGAATAATGTAGCCGAAATGCTTATGGGCTATTTTGTTGATGTTGATGGCTTTATTGATTTCCCAGTAGTTGGCAAATTAGATGTCAATAGAAAAACTTTGAATGAAACAAAGTCCTTACTGTATGATAAATTGAAGAATTATTTAAAAGATCCAGTTGTCAATATTAGATTCTTAAATTTGAAAGTGAGTGTTTTAGGCGAGGTTTTGAAACCAGGCACTATTCGTTTGACAAATAAGAGGTTGACCGTTTTTGAAGCCATTGGCTTAGCTGGTGATATGACACCTTATTCCAACCGAGAGAATGTTATTGTTATTAGAGAAAAAAATGGTCGCCGGTCCATAAAAAGAATCAATCTACAATCATCAAAAGTATTTCGGTCGGATTATTATTATCTTCAACAGAATGACCTCGTTATTGTCGAACCTAATAAATATAAAGTCAACACAGTAGCGGACAAATCCAGTAGATTATTATCTTTTGTTTCAACAGGCATCTCCGTTTTAACCGTGCTATTTCTATTTTTAAAACAATGATAGCATTTTTTAGTAAAAAAACTCTGACAATTAGTCTATTTTTTACTTTATCCCTTAATTACCAATTGTTATACCCTAAATTTAAGCCTTACACATGTACGATGTTTTTTTAAGTTTCGTCTGTGCATTTTTATCCTGCTATTTTATATTGCCGTCTATAATTCATGTAGCACGATTGAAGCACTTATGCGATGAGCCAGGCTCTCGTCATAGCCATACTGAGAAAACGCCTTCGTTAGGGGGTATAGGTATATTTGCGGGTGTCATGTTTTCAATGATATTTTGGATTCCCTCAAATGTATTTTCTGTGTTACAATATAATCTCTGCGCTTTTATAGTCATATTTCTTGCGGGGGTAAAAGATGATATTGTACCACTTTCGGCTTTAAAAAAGCTTTTTTGGCAAATTATAGCAGCGGGAATTGTAGTTGTGAAAGCCAACATTAAAATAACCAGCCTGCATGGTTTTCTGGGAATAAATGAAATACCTGAATGGTTTAGCATCGGTATTTCCATTTTTACCATCATTGTTATCATAAATGCTTTTAATTTGATAGACGGTATAAACGGACTTTCGGGATGCTTGGCGGTAATCATCTCACTCACTTACGGGACATGGTTTTACTTAGCTGATAAAATAGTGCTTGCCATAATGGCTTATTCCTTAGCGGGGGCGGTGTTGGCTTTTCTTCGATACAATTTTACGCCTGCCCGCATTTTTATGGGCGATACAGGGGCTTTATTGATAGGGCTGATGTTGTCAATTTTTACAATACAATTTATTGAAATAAATGGGCAACTAATTAACCTTCATCCTTTCGCGATTAGAACGGGTCCGGCATTCGCTATCGCAGTGTTGATTTTGCCTTTATTTGATACACTTCGCGT
>JANMYC010001365.1:0-2071 GCA_031381715.1 Saprospiraceae bacterium | reverse complement strand
TTTAGAATTGCTCGATGGTGAAAAACCCAGCTTGTTACAGCGCAAGAAATTAGGCTATAGAATTTTAAAACGCCTCATGGATTTTGTGGAGACGTTTATTAGTGGGATGAATAGGTAGGGGGTAATTTAAAATTAAAAGTGCTGGTTTTCAGTAGTTTAGTATAGGCTGTACAAACGTACAAAAAAAATTCCCCGTATTTTTGTGCTGTGAAACAAACAAAAAAGACGAGGAAAGTGTCCAGTGGACAAAACAAAACTACGACAAATAATTGGAAAATCAAAGCCCAAGAGCGTAGTAAGGATAATATCTGTTTGCGCAAGCGGATAAAAGAGTTGATTTATAGTCGTGATATTTGGAAGCTTAAATATTTTGAAGGGTCATCTTTGCCAGTCAATCCGCTATCGGTGAGTGATGAAAAAGCGGATGGACATCAGTATCCCTTAGTATTTATATGGCTTGTGATGCAGTTTCAAAGTTATGGTTCGATGAGTTTACGAAGCTCACGGCACTGTTTATGTGGTTTATTATTAACCTTGGGCTTATCGAGCCGCATTCCAAGCCATTCAAGTATTCGGAATTGGCTATGTAAGAGTGGCTATTATAGGCTAAAAGAATCGGCGGAAAGTACGGGTGATTATGTGGTTTATGTTGACGAAAGCATTGTCTTTGGGAGCGAGAAAATATTGTTGATATTAGGAGTTAATGTGAAAGGGGTCGCCCGAGACAGAGCC
The DNA here is from genome assembly GCA_031381715.1 of Saprospiraceae bacterium. Lineage (GTDB taxonomy): Bacteria > Bacteroidota > Bacteroidia > Chitinophagales > Saprospiraceae > JAAFJT01. The sequence goes on along the minus strand of JANMYC010001365.1, from coordinate 1,339 downwards.
TTAAGCCATAGCGATATGGAAGTGCTCTATGTTTCGGCATCACAAGAATGGAAAAGTGAAACAATCGCCGAGGTGTTATCAAAAATCAGCCTCAGCAAGACGATAAAATATGCGGTGAGTGATGAAGGTCGCAACTTGTGTGGTGCTTATAAAGTGTTGAATTACAACCACATAGCAGACTGTACCCATGTTTTTGCCAATCATTTAAAGCGTCTGTATAATACCGATAGTGACTTTGAGGACTTCCGCAAATTAATAGGGCAATTACGTAAAGAATGGAATCTGAGCAAAGCCAATAGTCAATACATGCCGCCCGGTATGCGGGGTAAGATGCGTTTTGCGAATATATTTCCTTGTGTCGATTGGGCTGAAAAGCAATTGAAAGGTTGGTCAAATTTACCCCAATCGGTTCAAAATAAGTTAGTTTTTTTGAAAGACAAAATGGCGTTTATAAACGACTTAATAATTGTTAGAGATGTCTTTAAAAACATTTGCAGAATACTTAAAACGGCGGGGTTTGGTCTATCGCAAAAGTATGAAATAGAGGCTAATTTAAACCAATATAATGCTATAGACCCTCATTCAAAAGCGTGCAGGTTTATTGAAAATTGTAAAGATTATTTAGAAAACCTATCGCAGAAAAGTCAAACCTTGAAACAAGAACATTTACTGTGCTCTTCCGACATTATTGAGAGCTTTTTTGGGAAATTTAAAGCCAAAATAAATCCTAATAATAGAGCAGGGCTCACTGAATTTATTTTTACCATAGCCAATTTTGCCCAACCTTTGGATATTCAACAACTCAAATTGGCACTTCAAAACGTTAAATTGAAGGACTTAAAATTGAGCCTTAAACCTAAAAAAGCTGCTTAATTTTCAAGTATTTTATGGCAGAACTTTTTTAGTTTTTTTGTACAGCTTATATCTAACTCAATCGCCCGATTTTAATCAGCATTTCCATTCGGTTTTTGACGTGCATTTTTTCATAAATGTTATGGCAATGTGTTTTAACTGTTTCAACAGTAATAAATAAGTCTTTCGCTATTTCTTTACCTTTTTTGCCTTGACATAAAGCCTCTAATATTTCTTTTTCTCTTTCGGTTAGCAAGTGTTCGTAGGAATTAGCGGTATCTTGCATCGGTTTTTTAAAAGATTCGAGGACTTTTCGGGCAATGCCTGCGCTCATAGGTGCACCACCGTTATACAGCTCGATGATGGCATCTAAGATACGGGTATAGCCCGCATCTTTGAGTAAATAGCCACTGGCACCGGATTCTAAAGCACTGAATATTTTGTCATCGTCTTCCAAAACGGTCAGCATCATAAACATGATTTTTGG
>JANMYC010001343.1:0-4773 GCA_031381715.1 Saprospiraceae bacterium | reverse complement strand
GCAAGCGCAATGAGCCTTGTGGCAATTACTTTGGCTGGGCATCAAGGCGCCAATATCACGCATGGTGAAGGATTTTTAACCGCACCTTTTAAACCTAAAAATGAAGTCGCACAGGTAAAAATAGAAGATGCTGTTGTTTTTAACGATATGGTAAAGCCCATTTTAGAGCAAAAATGTGTGGCTTGTCACAACAGTAAAAAATCGAAAGGCGATTTGATAATGGAGACCCAAGAGTTACTTTTAAAAGGCGGTAAAAATGGCAAATTATGGGATCCAACTACCGCTGATTTGGGTTTGATGATGCAACGGGTTCATTTGCCTATGGACGCAAAAGAGCACATGCCGCCGATTGGGAAACCACAATTAACGGATGAAGAAAAGGTAATTTTATTCCATTGGATAAAAGGTGGCGCTGATTTTAAGAAAAAAGTAGCTGAATTAGCCGACACGGACACCTTGAACATAATAGCAAAAACGGCTTTGAAAACGGGTGAAACTGACCATTATAGTTTCAAAGCAGCCGATGAAAATACCGTAAAAAAACTCAGTAATAACTATCGAATTGTTTATCCATTGGCGTTGAATTCGCTTGCTTTGGGTGTTGAATTTTTTGGGGCATCGTTTTTTTCAAGTGAAAAATTGAAGGAATTACAGGCTGTAAAAGAGCAAATTGTGCATTTGAATATGAATAAAATGCCCGTTAAAGATGAAGATTTGAAAGCAATTGCAGATTTTACGAATCTGAGGAAACTCAATTTGTCATTTACTCAACTGACAGGTACGGGATTAGGAGAGTTGAAAAATTTGAAAGAGTTGCGTCAACTTTCCTTATCGGGTACGAGCGTTAAGTTGGCTGATTTGGATGTGTTGAAAAATATGTCCCACTTAGCATCCATACATCTATGGAATACGCCCCTTTCGAGCGCTGATTTAGTGGCTTTGAAAACGAAATTTCCTCAATTATTCATTGACAGCGGCTACAAAGGGGATACTGTAATTGCCAAATTAAGCGCACCCATTTTACAAAATGACGAGGTGCAAGTTTTTCAAAAAGACACAAAAGTTGAGCTAAAACACTACGTAAAAGGAGCCGTTATTCGCTATACTTTGGATGGAACTGAACCTGATAGCCTCAAATCACCCATTTATGAAAACGGCGTTTTAATAGATAAAACAGGCGTTTTAAAGGCAAAAGCGTATTTGCAAGACTGGATTAGCAGCGATATTTTGACGCAACAATATTATAAATCAGGTTTTATTGCCGATTCTATCCGCTTGGCGCAAGCCCCTAATCCGCAATATTCGGGCAAAGGCAAGATACTTTTTGATGGAAAACTCGGTGAGTTGAATTTTAAAAGTGGTAAATGGTTAGGCTTTAAAGAAACAGCTTTTGAAGGGATTTTATATTTTAATACACCCATCACGGTTTCAAAAGTGACTTTGAGTTGCTTGGTTGACATCGGAAGTTATATCTTGCCAGCCCAACAAATTGAGGTGTGGGGCGGAACCAATGCATCAAATTTGACTTTGTTGAAAACGTTCAATCCTACGCAACCCTCGAAAATCGAAGCGTCTTATTTAAAAGGATTTGAATGCACTTTTAATCCCAAACAGGTTACTGTTATGAAATTAGTCGGTAAATCGATACAAAAACTGCCCCCATGGCATCCTGGCAAAGGTGATAAAGGTTGGTTTTTTATCGATGAAGTGTTTTTAAATTAAAATGCTATTGGGGGTAAATGGAATTGATTATGATAAAAAAGGTATTTTTTATTTGTTTGATATTAGGTCTTGGAAATGCGCTGACAGCTCAAAAAGCGACTTTGATAAAAGGTGAAAACATCATGCCTTCACCACCTTTCAAAGAATGTCACGCCTCTACAATTGTTGAATTGTCAAAAGGTAAAATGATGGCTGCGTGGTTTGGTGGCACCCGTGAATCCAATCCTGATGTGACGATATGGATTTCCACGCTTGAAAATGGACAATGGAGCGACCCCCTCAGTATTGCGGGCGGAATTATCAATGATACCCTCCGTTAACCCTGTTGGAATCCCGTTTTATTCAAGACGAAAGAGGGCAAATTATTTCTTTTTTATAAAGTTGGTAAAAATCCGAGAGAGTGGTGGGGCATGATGAAATATTCTGATGATGACGCCAAAACATGGTCAAACCACGGGAAATTACCCGAAAACATATTAGGGGCTATCAAAAACAAGCCCATTCAATTGCAAAATGGGGATATTTTACACCCGTCCAGTACCGAGAGTGTGGATAAAAAAACATGGCATATTCACCTTGAAAAATGCGATAAAAATGGTCAGAATTGGGTTAAAATACCCATCGAGAATGATACTTTTGGTGTTATACAACCCACCATTTTACGCTATTCCAAAAATAAATTACAGCTTTTAAACCGCAGCCGCCACAACAAAGTCGTACAAACATGGTCGAGTGATAATGGTAAAACGTGGAGTCCGTTGTCAGTTACGAACTTACCCAATCCTAACTCGGGTGTTGATGGCGTAACGCTTAAAAATGGTTGGCAAGCTTTGGTCTATAATCCCATGAATGCAGGTGAAAATTGGTCAGATGGTCGTAAGAAATTAAGCCTTGCAATATCTAAAGATGGCACCAATTGGAAAGATATTTATACTTTTGAAGATGAAAAAACGGGGGAGTTTAGTTATCCAGCTATTATTCAATCAGCTGATGGCTTGGTGCATATCACTTACACCTCAAATCGAAAAAATATAAAATATGTGATTTTAAAAGTGGATTTTAATTAATTGTTTCAAAAGTTATAATTACCATTATGTTCCGGGATGTATCGTACTGAAGCTTGATAACTCCCACAGTAATTTGACTTAAAGCAAAGAGATATTTTCAAATTAGAAGTACCCCAAAAAGGGTAAGGAGATGTTAAAATAGACGTCTGTTTAAATTAACAAAAGAAGAATGTTATAAGAAAATAATAGCCCTGTTTTTAAGCCCCAAAGTTTCGATACATGAAGCTATTTATGAAATACTAAATACTTCATCAGAATAAATGAGAATAAAAAAGATTTCGTACTGCGTTTAGTTGTAAAATCTATGAGCGATTTAAAAGTCGGCCAAGCATCAAGAGAATAACTGAAACGACTGGAAACAATGAGGGGTAAAATGGTGGTGAGTAAAAAAAGCTAGCAAACACTCAAAGACGGCGACCCAAAGGCGTTGCTGTAATAAGTTGCTGAATAAGCTCTTGAATAAGCCAAATAATATTTTGTGATTTTTTATTTCGGTCGATTATGGCTGTAATCGACCGAATTTTACCGTATCGAATACGATATTATCGAGAATACTTGAATGGTTCCCATAGTAACAGGGGCTTTTGGATAAGATGAACCAGATTTTTAGCAAAAGTAGCGATGTCATTTTTTCGATTTTGTAAAGTTTTCATAAATGGAACAAAGCATTGTTGCTGTAACGTTAGGTGTATCTACCGTTATAGTAACGCTCTACTTTGAATGTTACTGTAACACTGATAGAACGTTACATGTAACGGTGAATGTAACGTTACATGTAGCGAAATAGCCATTTCCGCCGTTACAGTAACGCTAAATATTGACTTAGCGTTACTGTAACATTGTTTAAAAACTTAAATACTGTTACAAAAACGTTACATGTAACAGTAAAAGAGTGTATTCTTAAGCTTCTGACCGTTTCAGTAACGCTAATACTTAATCGAGTGTTACAGTAACGGTTAAATTGCTTTCAGTTAAATGTAACGTTTCATTTATTTTAACGTTACATGTAACACTTTTCAAGATTGTACGTAAAAGTAATTTTTATAACTTAAAAATAGCGAACAATGAAATTTGAAGAAGTCCAATGTATCAAATGCGGTAAGACGTTTATAAGAACAAATCCAACAAATAAATATTGTGAAGGTAAGTGTAGGGTAGCAGCACACAGGGAGAAGCAAGGCAATCAGAAACCGATTTTTGATAAAGATCAGGCAAGTCTTGTTGAACAAATTGCTCAAATTTCCTTAGAAGATTTTAAACAGCTTATACAAGATGCTATTCGGTATAGAACATTTTTTAAATTGTATGAAAAAGAGAAATATATTGATTTTGACAGAAATACTCTTTTTCAGGAAGCATTCGAAAAGATAGAAGAGGAAGAAATAGAGAATGGATTTTTATATAAGAGATCTAGTAATTCTGTAAAGTTCATTCAACCAGTAACTGAGTTTTTAGAAAAAAATAGATTAAAATACGAAATTTATTATGATAGATGAGTTGATTTATATAGATAAATATTTATTAATTCAATAGTAAATTATTGATTCGTTATTTCATTAACAATCAACTCCGCTTGACATTGCACTTTGGGCAAAAGATTCTTTTCTATTTAAATTTTTTCGGTCATAATTCCGCTAACGGCTGAGTTGAGTAACCGTCTGCCGACAACCTCTGCTGATTGAAAATATTTAATTGAAATTAAGAACTAAAGCCAAAAGTTGTTTGTCCTGCTCGAACCACAGCTTGGATTTGCAATTGGCAATGGTTGGAATAAAAATACGAGTATTCAGCTATGGAGAAAAATAGGGTAGTAAAGAAAACGACCGTTTTCTTTACTACAGTAAAGGCTATATCCTGATAATTTTACTCAATATTTTCAGCCGAGTCATTCTGTTATTTGTAATGGAGCTCGTTCAACAATGTTTTATTCCAATCAAGAGGGGAGAAGAATGGTTCCCCGAACTCTGTGAAGGGAGTGACGCAC
>JANMYC010001316.1:0-5667 GCA_031381715.1 Saprospiraceae bacterium | reverse complement strand
GTAGCGCGGGACTCTGGTTTCACATAAGTAATGCAAAAGATATAGGCGGAACTGGAGTTCCGCGCTACAGTAAAAGCGGTATTCCTACTGAAGGGTATCGCTTTTACTGTTTTGCGAAAATGGAGTACCGTGCTACGTGAGAAAACTATGTCACAAAAACTACGCTTAAAATCTAATTGCTGAACTTTTTAGTATGTTTTTCGTAATCATAGATTATTATTTAATATTAGTAAAACAAATTATCCAAACTGAATTAAAAATTTAAAAACACTTGATGCTCTGAAATTGCATTCATCCCGATTTTACAAGTCAGTTTATTTTTTCAACATACTATTAAGTTATGCAAAAAATCATTTTACTCTTAATCTTGATGGCTTTTAAAGCCTCCACAGTCTTTGCATTTCAAGCTAAAACATTGGAAACAATTTTAGCTTCTTCATCGAATGACAATGACAAAATTACCCAAATCAATCTTTTAACAGCCAAATTGATTGAAGACAATCAAATTGCTGCCGCTGAAACCACTAACCAAAAATCGCTCGAATTGGCGCAAAAAAGTTCAAATGAATTGGGTAGAGCGGGTGCATTGGACAATATGGGTTTGATTGCTCAATCTCGTTTTGATTATACCAATGCCATGAATTACTTCGTGGAAGCATTGAGAATCAAAGATGCAACGGGCAACAAATTGGCGATTGCTGCTTCGAAAAATCACATTGGTAAAGTATTTTTCTTACAAAGAGACGAGGCTAATGCTTTAACCAATTATGAAGCTGCCCTTGCACAAGTGCCTACAACCAATGAGGGTTTGGCAGTTCAAGCTGAAATTCACCGCAATTTAGGTGATTTGTATCTTTCCCAAAAGATATATGGTAAAGCGACAACTGAATTTGATATTGCTTTAAAAATATGGGGTCAAGACCTTCAAGATTTTAAAAAAGCGGCTGGTATCGCCAGTTATCTGGGCAAAACTGTTACGGATATGGGCGATAATGACGGTGCTATAACATATTTTGAGTCGTCATTGAATTTCCATCGCACGCTTGAAGACGGGGACGGTATCGCTAATGATTATCTCAATATTGCTCAAACATACGCTTCCATAAATGATAATGAATTAGCGCTTGAAAACGTAGAGAATGCATTGGCTGCTTTTCAACAAACGAATAATGAATTAGGCATTGCGAATGCATATCATATATTCGGAAAAGTGTCACTAAAGTCGAATAATCGGGCTAAAGCTGAGGAGTGTTTCGATAAAAGTGGTGAAATACTAAAAGGTCTTGCTATCCAGCCAGGCATTCCCGAAATATTAAAATCCATCTCGGACAGTTACGCAGAAATGGGTAACTTTCCAAAAGCCTACGCATTTGCACAATCGTATTCAACGAGTAAGGATGCACTTTTTAATAAAGAGAAAGCATCTTCCCTCTTGGAATTGACGACTAAATATAAATCTCAATTTGCGGTAAAGGAAAAAAATAGACAATTGGCTTTGCTTGAAAAGGAGAAATCAACTGAGCAGATGATTCGTTGGTTGTTGATTGGTTTGGTGGCGTCTGCACTATTGGCTATCTTCTTTGTTTTCAAAAACTATCGTCAGAAGAAAAAAGATAATGAGAAGTTGTCTGCTATGAATGCGACCATTCAAGAGCAACATTCCGAAATTGCGCGTAAAAACGTGGAAATGAACGTTGCTAATCTTGAATTACACGAGAAAAATGGTCGTTTAGATCATTTAAATGCTCAATTGGTTCATGAAATATCTGAAAGAGAAAACTCTCAAAGGTCATTGTTCAATAAAGACCATTATTTGGCAAATGTAACGTCGAGAATGCGTCAACCATTGAACGAGATTGTGGGACTTTCGCAAAGCTTGATGCTTGAAAAACCAAATAAGAGCCAAAAAGAACACATTCAGAATTTGCAGTTCTCCGCGAATAACCTCTTGGTTTTAATTAATGATGTACTTGATTTCTCTGAAATAGAAGCGAGCAAAATTTCACTTGAAACGATTGACTTCCGCCCTGATGATGTTATTCAGGATTTGAAGAAAGAAGTAAAATCTACTAAGGATATACGCCATGAATTCAATTTAGACGCTCGTATTCCATTGGAAATCAATGGTGACCCTGCTAAATTGAATCAGATATTGAATTACCTCTTGAAAAATATCCGTAAGGAAATGACAAGTGGTGTTGTAAAACTGAACATATTGCGTAATGAATTGATAGACAATGAGTTAACGCTTAAAATTGATATTCATGCGGCTGGTGCAGGTTTGAATCACGAAATGTTGATTGCTTCATTCAATGTGCCCACCAATAGAAACGATTTAGAAAATCTGGGTGAAAATGAAGTTGAATATTTGATAGCTCGCCGTTTGATTGAGCTTCAAAATGGTTCAATTAATGTGTCGCAAGTGAATGATGAATCAGTAGTCACAGTCTTTTTACCGTTTAAAATTGTAGAAGAGACTGATACAGCTAAAAATACTGAGGGGGTAACGCCGCAGTTCTACAACAACTATTTAGAAGGAAAACGCATATTGGTTGTAGAAGATAATAAAGTCAATCAGATGCTTGTGTTGAATATGCTCAAGAAGAAAGGTGTTATTGTAGTAGGTGCAAATGATGGTATCGAAGGCTTGGAAGCCATGAATAAAGCGAACTTTGATTTGATTTTAATGGATATTCAAATGCCACGCATGGATGGTTACCATGCGGTTGCTGAAATTCGTAGAATGAAAGACCCGATAAAATCAACCTTACCGATTATCGCCTTAACTGCTTCGGCTTATGTAACAGAAAAAGAAAAAGCGCAATTATTTGGTATGACTGACCATATCGGTAAGCCATTCTCTCCGGAAGAAATGCTTGACAAAATTACGCGTGTACTGATGTCACATAAAGCCAATACCGATGATACTGTAATGCCGCATGCAGCGAGTAAATCTTAATAGTTATTGGTTATTGGTTATTGATTATTGTAGAGAAACTCTATCAAAATTTAACAACCAATAATTAATAACCAATAACCAACAACTAATAAAAAGCTACCTTGAAATTAACTTTTCAAGGTAGCTTTTTTTATTGGTAATGATAAAACTGTTGCTTGTCGAAAGAGAAAACCTTAGAATCGTTCTACATAGAAAAAGCACTAATATTACTCTATATTTGACTTTTAATACATTTTACATCAAAAAAGATAATCAAATTTTATATAAAAATACTTTCGTTTTATGAAATTACTTATTAGAATCGGCCTTTTTATTTTGGCTGTTGCAGCGTTAGCGTTCGTGAAAATTAAATATTTTACTAAGGCAGAAGTTTCGATGAGTGCACCCGCTTCTGGCGGTGCAAAAGGCGGCGGAGCCCCTGCTATGGGTGTAATGGGTTATGTTGTGAAGGCAGAAAAATTAGATAATAAAATATTCGCTACGGGTACTTTAGTGGCTGCAGAAATTGTGGATTTAAAAACAGAAGTAGCGGGTAAAATAGTGATGTTGAATATTCAAGAGGGAAAACCCGTTGCAAAGGGTCAATTATTGATAAAATTAAATGATGTTGACCTCCAAGCCCAAATAAAAAAATACAATGCTCAATTAAAATTGGCAGACCAAAGTGAAGTTCGACTCAGAAAACTTTTGGAGGTTAAAGGCATTTCACAGGATGAATATGATGCGGTGGCAAACCAAATCAATAATATCAAAGCAGATATTGAATTCACACAAGCTCAGATAGCTAAGACAGAATTAAGAGCACCTTTTAGTGGTATCATTGGTTTGAGGGGTGTTAGCTTGGGTTCTTATGTCAATGCCACGAGCAATATTGCGACCATTCAAGTATTAAATCCTATTAAAATTGATTTTACAATTCCCGAAAAATATACCAATGCGGCGCAAATAGGAGATGAAATTAGTTTTAGCACTGAAGAGTCTAATAATACGCATACGGGTAAGGTTTATGCGATTGATAATCAAATAGACCCCATCACCCGAACATTGAAAGTAAGAGCAAGTGGCAATAATAACGGCAATAAACTCCGACCGGGAGCTTTCGTAAAAGTTAATTTTAATTTAAAAGAGATAAATAATGCTTTGATGGTGCCCACCGAAGCCATTATCCCCATTTTAAAAGGTCAGCAATTAATGGTTTCCAAAAATGGTTCAGCAACTCCCATAAAAATAGATGTAGGTGTTCGCACCGATACTAAAATCCAAGTAACATCTGGCATACAAGCAGGTGATACTGTTATCATTTCGGGTCTAATGGGTCTAAAACCTGACGCAAAGGTAAAATTTACAACAGTTCAATAAAAAGTTCATAATCCTTAGCAAAATACTGAGGGGGTACTGCTCTTTTATTGAAAACCGTAATATTGAAATAACCCGACTCTTAATTTTTTAAAAAAATTCTTAAAAATGAGTCTTTCATCAATAAGTATTAAACGGCCTGTATTAGCGATTGTAATGAATCTGGTAATTCTTCTTTTTGGAGTTATCGGTTTCCAATCCCTTGGAGTGCGAGAGTTTCCGAGTATTGACCCGCCTGTGATTACCGTTCGTACGGGTTACACGGGTGCAAATGCAGAAATAATTGAAACCCAAATTACGGAGCCACTCGAAAAGGCTTTGAATAGTGTGCCAGGTATTCGTACGGTGAGCTCAGCAAGTAACCAGGGAAGTTCTATGATTACTGTAGAATTTGACTTGAGCAGTAACCTTGAAACGGCTGCCAATGACGTACGTGATAAGGTAGGTCAAGCTGTCCGCTTATTACCACAAGATATTGATGGGCCTCCCACAATTCAAAAAGCTGATGCCAACAGCGATAACGTCATCAGTATGGCAGTTGAAAGCGATACCAGAAATATTTTAGAATTGTCTGATTTTGCTGAGAACGTATTGGGTGAACGGGTTCAAACCATTCCCGATGTTGCCTCAATCCAGATTTGGGGGCAAAAAAAGTTTTCAATGCGCCTTTGGTTAGATCCTCAGCGTCTTGCCGCATACAAACTCACTCCTTTAGATATAAAACAAGCCCTTGACCGTGAAAACGTGGAATTACCTTCTGGTAAAATCATGGGTAATAATTCAGAATTGACGGTAAAAACGGTTGGTAAATTGAAGACTGTCTCTGATTTTGAAGAATTAATTTTAAAAGAAGATGCTACTGGCACTATCCGTTTTAAAGACATCGGCAAAGCTGAATTGGGTGCAGAAAATGAGGACACTGTCATGCGCATGAATGGCAAAGTGGCTGTAGGTATAGCACTGTCTCCTCAACCAGGAGCGAACGTCATTAAAATAGCCGATGAATTCTACAAAAGAGTTGAAAAACTAAAAAGTGAAATTCCACCTGATATTAAACTGACGGTCAGTGTAGATAAAACTAAATTTATCAGGAAGTCTATCACCGAAGTAAAAGAGACTATATTTATCGCCATTGGCTTAGTTATTCTGATTATATTTTTATTTTTTAGAGACTGGACAATTGCTATTCGCCCGCTGATTGATATTCCTGTTTCACTAATTGGGGCATTTTTCATCATGTACATGATGGATTATTCCATCAATGTTTTGAGTCTTTTGGCTATTGTATTGGCTACAGGCTTGGTTGTGGATGATGGAATTGTTGTGACTGAAAATATTTATAAAAAGGTGGA
>JANMYC010001281.1:0-2922 GCA_031381715.1 Saprospiraceae bacterium | reverse complement strand
ACTCTTTTTGCTGTTGCGCTCATTGCTGCGGGTCAAAGTTCCACGATTACGGGCACATTAGCGGGTCAAATAGTGATGGAAGGTTACTTGGATTTGCGGATTGCCGCATGGTTGCGCCGTTTAATCACTCGATTATTAGCCGTTATCCCCGCTTTTTTAACGATATGGTTAGCTGGTGAAAGTAAAGTGGGCGAATTATTAATTTTAAGTCAAGTCATTTTGAGTTTACAATTGGGTTTTGCGGTGATTCCGCTCATTCATTTTACGAGCGATAAAGTGAAAATGGGTGAATTCAGCAACAGCATATTGGTGAAGATATTGGCTTGGTTGAGTGCCAGTATCATCGTTTTTCTGAATGTTCAATTGGTTATTAAAACGGTTACGGAATGGAAAACTGGATTAAGCGAAGATAAAATTTGGCTTTTTTATCCCGTTTTATTGGTTTTAATAGTCAGTTTAGCTCTTTTATTGGCTATTTTAGTTTATCCATTTATAACTATTAAAAAAGCGGACATAAAATCTCCACACGGGCGAGCGGTTTCATTAGCAGGGCTAAAACAACACGTTTTTGAAAGAGTGATGATATGCGTAGATTTTTCGAAAGTGGATTTCAAAACGATTGAAGCTGCAGTGAGTCAAGGCAAGAGCGATACGCAATATTTTTTGGTGCACGTGGTGGAAAGTGCCAACGCCAAATATTGGAAAAAAGACGCCAAAGATTTTGAAACCTCCGACGATATTCAACAGCTGGATAATTACGCTAAGCAATTAATGGATGCTGGTTTTGATGTCATTCCTAAAATCGGTTTTGGCTCTCCTAAAGATGTGATTCCCAAATTTGCGGAGGAAGAAAATGTGGATTTGATTGTCATGGGCAGCCATGGTCACGCGGGACTATTCGATTGGATATTCGGAGAAACAATTGTGCACGTCAGACATCGCGTGAAAGTGCCTGTTTTAGCGGTAAAATAGTTTTAAAAGGAAAATATACTGAGGGGTTAAGGTTTTTAATCAAAAATCACCTCATTATCGTTACATCACCGCTTTCAACGGTTCGTTTGTATTGTGTTTTACCATCAATTATGGTATTATATTCCACAAACCACGCGTAAACATCACTCGAACATGGTTGCCCTCGATAATATCCATCCCATGATTCATCAATCTTATTAGTTGAAAACATCATGTTGCCAAAGCGATTAAAGACACTGAATCTATAATTTTCAATAGTGACAATTTTACAATTGATAAAAGGCTTAAACGTATCGTTATTTCCATCGTCGTTGGGGGTAAATGAGTTGGGTGTAAAAAAATCACAAGAGCATTCTCTTTCTTTTGCATCCGTTGTGAATTGTAAAGTACACTGAGGGGTAGTAATAGTTACGGTGTATTTTCCAGCACTGCCAATTGAAATACTCTTAGATGTTTGCCCTGTTGACCACTTGTACTGAGCATCTACTGAAATTGATAAATTTACCAAAGGGCCTCTCCTACATATTGCCGTATCCGTAGGTAAACCTTTGTAATCTTTTTCGGGAATGATTACCACCGTATCAGAAAAAATGAGATCATCAATATGCGCATCCACCCAATATTTTCCGGGCTTAGTCACTGCTAATGTTCTTTTGGTAGAACCGTCGCTCCATAAGTATTTAGCGTCATAAAATTTAGCGTCTAAAATTTTAGTCTCATTCAAACATAATATTGAAGAGTCAGGTAAAGGATTAAACCTCGATACAATAACATCATCAATGTAAAAGTAATTGGTGAAAGATTGATATGGTTTTGCGGGAAAAAATCCATTTTTATCTATTTTAGTCCCAATATTATCCTTAAAATTTCCAATCACTAAATACGATTCTTCGCCGTCGGAAAAATATTTATTGCTCACCCTTGTCCAATTGGCAGTATCCCTCACTACTGGTCCTTCATATTGAGCAACAGGTATATCATTAAAATAATTATCAAGGGGGGTTATATTTTTGTATCTATAATTAAAAGTGGCACCAATGGAATTGGTATATACCCAGTTAAATATCTTGTTTTTAGGATAATGCGGGATAAAATTAAAGCGGACGTAATAATACTTATTTTTATCTAAAGGCTTTGAAAGTTCAGTAACGGCATACCCTCTTGAATCATATACCTCAAGCCCCATCATACCATTACCTGTAAGTGGGAAAAGAAAATTATCACTGTATGTAAATCGATTCGGATTTAAATATGGGACTGTAAAAGATGGACCCGGTGATGGAATTATGGGGAAGCAAGTATTGGCAGGAATTCCTGCGCCTTGAATCTCCCAATTTTTTATTTTAAAAGTGAGACATTCTACTTCCTCAAATCCAGGATTCAAGACCAAATTGACTTGTGCTGTCAATTGATTGACGCAAAGCCAATGGCTTAAAAATATCAATAAGTGGTATTTTTTCATGGCTGTTTAATATTATACATTCTTGTTGCAAGGCTTATTTGAATAGAAAACGATTTCAAATCCATTTTCGATTCCTTCAAAAGTAGATAAAATGTTGTTATGAATCAAATGTTTTAATTTAAGACCGAAAAAAACTGGTTTTCATTTCTTTATTTTAACAAAATGTCTATTTTTAGGTTTAAAAAATAATTAAAATATCAAAAATCAGAATGAAATCAACGACTTCTAAGTACAATTGTATCTTCGCTTTTATGGCTTTAGTGGGCTTTTTGGCTTGCAACAATGCGCCTAAATCAACAAATACGACAGTTGCAGCAACGGAAACTACTATAGTACCCAAATGGTTTTTTAAAACTAAAATGGATACTATGGAGAATCCTCAAACACAAATTTTTATCATTTTGAAAGATACTGTTAAAATAACGGATGCTACTGCTTCATTCCGAGAATTAGGAAAAGAGGAATACGCGGACAAAAAAATCTCTAAA
>JANMYC010001261.1:0-1585 GCA_031381715.1 Saprospiraceae bacterium | reverse complement strand
TTTAGAGCTTTTCGCGGGCGCGGGCGGCTTGGCGATTGGTTTGGAGCAAGCGGGAATTAATTGTGTGGCTCTAAATGAAATTGATAAATGGGCTTGTGAAACCTTGAGGAAAAATCGACCACATTGGAAAGTCTTAGAAGGCGATATAAAAAATTACGATTTTTCAAAATATGAAAATAAAGTAGATGTCGTGACGGGTGGCTTCCCTTGTCAGGCGTTCAGTTATGCGGGTAAAAAATTGGGTTTGAATGATGCCCGTGGGACACTTTTTTATGAATTTGCCCGCGTCGTGAATGAGGTAAAACCCGCTATTTGCATTGGTGAAAATGTACGTGGGCTTTTAAGCCATGAAAATGGCAAAACCCTGCAAGGCATGATTTCCATTTTAGATGAAATAGGCTATAATGTAGTTAGCCCTGTGCAAGTACTCAAAGCCATCAATTTTAACGTTCCTCAAAAACGCGAAAGACTCATTTTAGTAGGCGTCAGAAAAGATATTGACATAAAATATGCCTACCCAAATCCTTATAAAAAGGTCTATAATCTCTCCGATGCCCTTAAAAAAGGAGAATTATTTGATTGTGATGTCCCCATTTCAGGTGGCTCTAAATACCCCAATCATAAAAAAGATGTTCTTGATTTAGTACCACCCAAAGGCTATTGGCGTGATTTACCCTTGGATATTCAGAAGCGATTCATGGGTCAAAGCTTTTATTTAGAAGGTGGAAAAACAGGAATGGCGCGCCGAATCGGCTGGGATGAACCCTGCTTAACGCTCACGTGCAGCCCCGCTCAAAAACAAACAGAAAGATGCCACCCCGATGAAACCCGCCCCTTCACAGTAAGAGAATACGCCCGCATCCAAACCTTTCCAGATAGTTGGGATTTTCAAGGTTCTATTTCACAGCAATATAAGCAGATAGGGAATGCTGTGCCTGTGAATTTGGGAAAGGAAATTGGATATTCAATTGTGAAGTTTCTCAATACCTACTACAAATCCTCAAAACCAAAGTAATAACTATAGTTTTCATAGGTAATTTCATCTAAAATGCTTCTTTTTGAGGCAGTTGCACTTTCTACAATTTCTGAAACGGCTGAGTTTTCTTTCATTTTATCAGCGGTATTGATTGTTTTTAAATAATCTGAAATGGCATCGGGAAGCGCTTGGTACAACTTGAAAAAAGCATCATCTTGACCCGATAAAAGGGCATAAAATTGGTCGCCCGAAATTTTGTAGACGCGACTATGACTGTACTCTTTGCCATTGATAATAGATGTCCATTTTTCATTAAAACTGCCCGTCGCTAATATCTGCACCCAATAGCAGTTGGCTTTTTTATAGGTATCCGCGTAGTTTTTTAACTTCTGAAAAAGGCTTTCCGCTGAACTGCTGTTCATGGTATTGTGTTTATTTTTAATATCTGCGAACAGTGTATTGTCCTCAGCTTTTATATCAAAACCACTCAATAATCCCTTTTCAAAACCCTTAATTCCGCCCAAAATCTCTTCGTGAAATGTGCCAATGGAGTTATTTATAGACTTATCCACTTGCCGCAGTATCTCCGCTTGAATCAGGCTCTCTTCA
>JANMYC010000490.1:0-2248 GCA_031381715.1 Saprospiraceae bacterium | reverse complement strand
CGGCAATTTGATTCTGAACTTGGGCTTTAGCCGCCAATAATTGAGTTTTAGATGCTTGAAGTGTCGCAGCCGATATGCTTTCACCACGCTGTTGTCTCATTTGAAGGCTCAAAAGCACGCGTTCTTGTTTTTCAAAATTGGCTCTTTCTATATTTATTTGACCGAGTTGGGTCTTAAAATCTGCCATAATTTTCTCATTTTAAAGAGTCAATAAATCTGTTGCTTTGATAATGGTTGCAAAAGGCTGTTGAAATAAAAAAGCAGCCATCGTGGAAGCATCTTTACCCCAAGTATTTATATCTGCAATGGATAAATTGGGCTTTTTGGATGCTGTTAAAAAAGCATCATTTCCGATATGTTCCCAAGCCAAATCATTGCGCGTAGGAGTAGCAACATTATTAGGTCGAAATGTGGCATCCAAACCAAACCGTGGCTCACCAACAGGCTCCATCAAGATAAAATACCACTGTTTACCACTTGAGGTATCTTTTATTTCACTGACCGATTTATTAAAACCTATAAACTGCAAATCGGGTGGCAATTCAGCCCTAAACGCTGGAAAAATAAAATTACTGTTGGCTTGAAACTGCAATTTATCGTCTCCTCCTCGTTTTAATTCAGCAGCAAAAATGACTGTGTTGGGAAATTTACGCAGCAAATCACCCCTCAAAGTCAGTACAAGCTGAGCCGCTTGACCCATTGATTTTCGAGAAGGGGCTGGTGTGCCCAACCATTTTTGAATGGGTTCAATATCGTTATACTGAGGGGTCGGTGAGCCATCGTCTGTTCCCCAAAAATTGCGAAAAAAAGTAGTTGATAAATCGGCAGGATAGCCTCTCCAAAGCATTTCACGACCCAGTTCCTGATTCAAACCCAACATATAAGAGTTGATAAAATGGGTATTGGTTTCCAAAAGCGTCAATGTATTATTTTCAATCAAATTCATATTCGGTAAAAACCATTCTTTATCCATTTGCCAAAGGGCTTCATACATCGCATTCGGAAAAGATGGTTGTCCAATTAATTCAGCGGGTGGGCGGCTGATAGTGGCTGTGGCAGCAGTAGGCAAATTAATTTTGGTTTTCAATAAACGCATCGGGGCTGCTTTTACAGCTGATAAAATAGTGTTTTTGGCATCTAAAAAATTAAAAGGCACGGCAGGTGCTGTTAATATCAAAGGAGCAGAACCAACACGTTTAGTAAAATGCTCAAAAGCATTATTAAAAGCTATTTGTTGGGGTGACGGAGAAGACGCTAAAAGGACGAAATTACTCGCTGAAATACTCCCTATATCAAAGCGTTTTATGCGAAAATTATTCAATGATTTAGCATTTAAATTGGTATTTATCGTGCTCAATGAGGTACTATTTACCGCTTTGCCGACATTTACTCTTTTAACAAAACTTCCGCCCGAACGCATAATGCGGCGTGATGCGCTATTGATAAGCGCATTGGGTGTCGCACTGGCATTTAATTGCTGAAATGAGGTTGTTGCCATGCCACTGCTTTTGACTTGGCTGGTCATTTTACGTGCCATTGAAACAAAATCTTCTGGTTGTGCTATCGAATATTGAAGGCTTAAACGCTCCATGATAATGCCAAATGCGGCAAAATTATTCTTCGCTTTTTGTAAAACTTCCAACTGATACCAAGCCGATTGCATCAAGTCCTCTTGATGTTTCTGAACCACTTGCGTTCCCAAACCTGCTGCAACTCGATTTCGAGGATCTAAATTGATAACTGAATACCAATTCTGCATAGGTAAAGAAATGGGGATAGTGCTATTGGGTGTTTTTGAATACGGTTGCCCATAAAGCGGAATGGTCAAAATAGGGTCACCATCCATTTTAGCGTCGCCATCTACTGAGGGGGTATCAGCTACTGGATTATAAAGAGCCAGCAAGTCTGCAACATCTTTTTGAAAAGCATCTGGCTGGTTATCTTTAGGGTATAATGTTGACTCGGTTGTAGGTGCTCTGAGTGCGCCTTCGAGACCCATTTTCGGGGGGTTGGTGGCACTAACAGGCGTTTTACCATCCGTTTTAATATAGCCCACACGGTTGGTATCCATAGTTCGGATACCGACATTGGCATTGGCAGAAGCTGTTTTTATCTTTGAAATTAAGTCCTCGAAACTGGATTCAGAAGTTGCAAATGACCACCGGTGATAGATTGGAAAATCTAAAGTCACAGGGCGATTCGTATCCGTCCACGCCGCTTGTCGAGCGGGTACATTGGTAAAATTTTC
>JANMYC010001237.1:0-1548 GCA_031381715.1 Saprospiraceae bacterium | reverse complement strand
AACCTTGGTCAGAGTTGCCGCCTTCTTTTCGGTATGAAATTGTCTTTCCATCGGGCGAATACTGAGGGGTACGATAAATGCCTTTTTCAGTCGTTAAAATCGTTGTTTGGTTGTTTCTCAAATCTAATTTTTTAATGGAAGTCATCGCCTCATCGTTCCAACTGACATAAACAAGGCTATTACCATCGGGTGAAAAAGCGGGTTCGGCTTCAAAATCAGTGCTTGAAGTCAAGCGTTTGGGCATGCCGTTGGGCATATCTTTTTTCCATAAATACCCAACCGCATTAAAAATAATGTATTTTTCATCGGGTGAAGTCACGCAGTTGCGAATGACTTTTGCCGTAAAATTGTCTTCAAAAACCTTATTTTCAAAGCGCAAAGTCTCCGCTAATTTGGTTTTTACATCCACATTAAAAGGAATAATTTCGCCCTTTCCCGTGGCAATATCAATTTTTTGAATTTTACCTTTTGCCCAATTAACGATGGATTTATCATCGGGCATCCAACTAAAACCTGTGTAAATACCAAAAATCGTCCAAGCTTCTTGCTGGTCTTTTGAAAGGTCTTGATAAATTGGGAATGACTCACCAGTTGCTAAATCATGGGTATACAATACCGTTTTTGTTCCGACACGACGCACAAAAGCCACTTTTTTACCATCTCTCGACACTTGTGGACGCGCTGCACCGCCCGTGCCGCCGATGATTTCCTCAATTTTACCCTCTTGTCGGTCATATCTTTTAATGGCAAAAATCTGCGCCATGGGGTTTTTATTGTATTGAAAAAAGCCGCCCGAATACGTATCCTCTGAGTAATAAACGTAGCGACCATCGGGACTTACTGAAGGCTCGTTGATGTCTTGTTGTTCATTCTTTTTCTCTATCAATTGCAACCCGCTGCCGCCTGTGATGTGGAATTGCCACAACTCGCCCGCGCCCAACGACCGCCCAGAAGTGAAGTGTTTACGCGCAATAAAATACTCATTATTCAACCAAACGGCATTATTCAACAGGCGAAAGTCCTCTTTCGTAATTTGTTGTGGATTAGAACCATCCACATTCATCGTCCAAATATTATCACCGCCGCCAGCGTCCGACGTGAACAATATTTTTTTACCATCGGGTGAAAAACGGGGTTGCACTTCAAAAGGTAAGCCCCCCCTCAGTATTTGAGCATTTCCGCCCGTAATCGGCATTTTATAAATATCCCCCAACATATCGAAAACAATTGTTTTACCATCGGGCGATACATCAAGGTTCAGCCAAGTACCTTCATCTGTTTTAAAAGAAACTTCTTTTAGGTTAAATCCTCCTGTCGGGTTGGCAACATCCCATTTTTTGTCGTCTTTTTTTTGAGCAAAAGCCGAAAACGTCAAAGCTGCGGATAGGACTGCAAGTGTTATTTTCTTCATTTTTAGTTTGATGTTAAAAGTAACTTGGTTCAAGTTTATTCCGACTCTCGGAAGAACCAAGTTCTGATTCATTACAATTTTATTATTATTTCGTAAACACTTAGTAATGGTCGCTTGCGCTCCGATTAGCCACTGAT
>JANMYC010000488.1:0-2043 GCA_031381715.1 Saprospiraceae bacterium | reverse complement strand
CAATCGGATAAAACGCTTGCAGAAATAAAGCCACTACTTGAAAAAGGACTTTCAGAAACCTTTAATTATGAGGCTTTTGTGCTTTTATATCCACATAATTCCTTAGAAAATATCATTGTTCAATACCCATTTGCCCGATTGGAAACCCACCATGCTTATGTGATTTTTATTGAAAATAATGTTATTTTTGAAGAATTAAACGCACTTTCGCACACGCTGAGCGAAGAAGCGAATAGTATAAAATCGGGTCATGAAGTGCTGTATTGGCAAGTGAAAAAAGGCGAAAGCACAGATACGCCTTTTTCTAAAATACTGGCTAAAGCTAAATATAAAAGCTCAACTACCGTGCGGAATATCCAGACGCTTGAAAAAATGATTTAAAATAATTTCAATAGAAATACAATGCATACCACAAATTATATTAACACATTTATAGAAGTAGCAGAAGATTGCCCTGTAAAATCAGCAGAAGTGCCCGCTCAAAAAGGCGAAGCCAAATCGGTAGCGAATCTTCATTTTGATATGGTTGAGGCACATCCGTATCAATACACATCAGATGATGTAATTTTTAAAACTTTTGCGGTAAAAAACAACCTTGAAAGTAATCTGGAAAATGAGCGAGTCCAATTCTTTTCAAAAGGACAAGCCTGTATGCGCTGTTCGCCCTTGACGAAGCGTTACGGTTGGGGAGTCCACAGCAACGAAGAAGGAAAGATCGCCATTTTTCCCCGTGAATCCGAGGAATATGAACGGTTTTTAAAAGACGAAAGTGTAAAACGAGTAAAAGCTATGCGCTCAAAAAAGGCGTAAAGAACCCCCTCAGTATAAAACCCTGCGAGAGCGAAATCCGTCAGCAATTGTCATTGCCTTATGAAAAAAATTCAAGCAGCAAAAGACATTAAAAAAGCTAAAAAATGAGTACATTAATCACCCAACTTATCTATATCAAAGAAGGTCAAGAAGCTATTTTTCATCAATTTGAAGATGTCGCCATTCCTTTGATTTCAAGATATAATGGTCAACTTTTACTGCGCGTGCGACCCACAGAAAAGGAGATAATTGAAAAAAATATAGAAATGCCCTATGAAATTCACTTGGTTGAATTTGATTCCGAAGATGATTTTCAATGTTTCATGCGGGATGAAGAAAGGAAGCAGTTTTTACATTTAAAAGAGCAATCTATTAAATCGGTTTTAATGGTCAAAGGGGTTAAATTGTGATTTTAATAAGAATGGGAAAATTTTAAAATTTCCCCATTCTTACCTCAAGTATTCCTTATTTCACAATTTTCATCTTCTCCGCATCCCATTTTATCATTTTTTTCTGTTGCGCACTCATATTACAAGCCAATGAAGGCGCA
Organism: Saprospiraceae bacterium; assembly: GCA_031381715.1. GTDB lineage: Bacteria > Bacteroidota > Bacteroidia > Chitinophagales > Saprospiraceae > JAAFJT01. The sequence continues at coordinate 683 of JANMYC010000488.1, read as the reverse complement.
GCGGCACGCAAACCGAATGAAGCATCTTCAATACAAGGTTTTTTAGCGCGAATGGATTCAAAAAAGTTGATAAAATGGTCTAATCGGGCATCATATCCGGTAGGCGTTTTATAAATGATGTCCTCTCCCCACGTATTTTTAGTAGTAGCATCGCCGAATTTGGCAGCATGCCATTTTTTATATTCTTCTTTTTGTTTTGCTGAAAAACTTGTGTAGCTGTCGTATCCTCCATATCCGGTTGTCAAAGGGCGTTTGAAATGGCGTACTTTAAGTTCATTTCCACCGATTTCGATGACCCCCTCAGTACCAACGAGTCTTGTGTAAGATTTTCCGCCGCCGCCATCTGATAAATTGACACGGGTAAAAAACTGAAATGACGGGTGCGCCGCCGTCTTGGGATAATCCATGATGCCCGTTACGATGTCGTAAGCATCCCGCCCATCTTTCCAATAATTCAAGTCACCTAATGCGAAAATACGATTGGGTCCCAAGGCTCCAGTTATGGAATGGAGTGTGGTAACATTGTGCACAAAAAGGTCGCCCGCTACGCCTGTACCATAATCCGTATAATTGCGCCAACGGAAAAAACGAGTGGCATCAAAAGGCACTTTTGGCGCGCGCCCAAGGAATCGGTCGAAATCCACATTTTGCGGCGATGCATCGGTCGGGATGGCAAATTGCCA
>JANMYC010001221.1:0-3310 GCA_031381715.1 Saprospiraceae bacterium | reverse complement strand
TTTAGATAGAACAGAAGATGTATTGACCCCCTCAGTAATTTTCGATAATTGATTTGAAAAACGAGTTCGAGCTTCTTGCCAAAGCTGATAAAATTGAGTGGTAGAGGACATTACATTATCTTTTTATAGTGGTTTTAATTTTAAAAAACTTTAGCGTGCAATCATGCCACCATCTAATACCAGCTCTGTACCAGTTGCAAAAGAAGCCTCATCGGATGCTAAAAATAAAGCACCATAGGCTATTTCGATAGCATCTGCCATGCGTCCTTGTGGGGATGAGTTTTTAATGGATTCTCGAACAACATCTGATTGCATCATAGGCTCTGTCATTGGTGTTAAAACGCCACCTGGTGAAACACCATTCACCCGTATTTTATCACCCTCCAGAGCCTCTGCTAGGTCTTTTGTGATCATATGTAAGCCGCCTTTTGATGCCGAATAAGCAGTGCCATTCCCTCCCACAAATCCAGCAACGGAGGCAATATTCACAATCGAACCACCGCCTACTTTTTTCATGTAAGGCACCACTGTCTTACAGCCTAAAAAGGCACCAGTAAGGTTAATGGCTATCACTTTTTCCCACATTTCCTTAGTAGTAGTGTCCAAACTCAAGCCCGCGGGATAAATTCCTGCGTTATTGACGAGGATATTAATATGCCCGAAAAGTTCAATTGTTTTAGCGGCAACGGCTGCCCAATCTTGCTCAGAAGTGACATCATGTTTCATGCAATAAATATCGAGCCCTTGCTCTTGTGCCTCAAGAACCCATATAGTGAGTTTATCTTCTTGGATATCCGTTGCCATCACTTTGGCTCCTTCTTCTGCAAATAATTTGGCTTCGGCAGCACCCATGCCGCCTGCTGCACCTGTGATGATGGCTACTTTATTGATGAGTCTGTTCATTTGTTCAATTTTTATGGTTATAAAGAGTATGTTTTGAATTCTATTTTAGGCGAAAATTGAGTCTTTTCCAGTCTCAGTTCTTAAATTTTTTCTCAACTTAGCGAAGGCTATGTCTCCAAAAAATTAAAATCTGAGACAGAAAAATACTTCATTTTTCACTCTAAAATAGAATTCAAAACATACTCTAACTAAAGTGCTACCCCCCGCGAGAATTCGGGGTTTGAAACCTCAGTATTGTGGTACTTTGTAGCCATTTTTTCTTCTGCTTTTACTATATTTTCAATGCCTCTTAAAAGTGCATCGGGATTAAAGGATATGCTGTCAATGCCTTGTTCTACTAAAAATTGCGCAAATTCAGGGAAATCACTTGGAGCTTGTCCGCACAATCCTATTTTTTTACCCGTCTTTTTAGCTTTTTTAATTACCGTAGCAAACATCTCTTTTGCTGCCGCATTTTGTTCGCTGAAAAGTTCGCTGATGATGGAGGAATCGCGGTCGATGCCCAAAGTCAGTTGCGTCAAATCATTTGAGCCGATTGAAAAACCGTCAAATATTTGAGCAAACTCTTCTGCCAATATCACATTGCTCGGAATTTCTGCCATAACGTATATTTCTAAGCCATTTTCACCCTGTTTTAATCCGTTTTCACGTATAACCGCTATGACTTTTTTACCTTCTTCAACAGTTCGACAGAATGGAATCATGACTTTTACGTTTGTCAATCCCATATCCTCGCGCACTTGTTTGATAGCAGCACATTCCAATTTGAAACCGTCTTTGTACAAATCATTGTAATACCGTGAAGCCCCTCTGAAACCCAGCATTGGGTTTTCTTCTTTAGGTTCGAAATCTTTGCCGCCTATCAAATTAGCATATTCATTTGTTTTAAAATCACTCATCCGCACTATGACATCTTTTGGGTAAAATGCAGCAGCGATGGTTGCCACTCCTTGAGCCAATTTATCAATAAAATACTGTTTTTTATCGGGATAATGGTGCGTAAGGTTCTCAATTTGGGTTTTTATGAGCGCATTTTGCGCCATCACGCTCTGCGTGACTGAGGGGTCTTTCAATTCATCAAATTTCACCAAAGCCATCGGATGCACTTGAATAAAATGCGTGATTATGAACTCAATACGCATCAAACCCACGCCATTATTAGGATAAAAAGCCAATTTAAATGCCTTGTCAGGGTCACCCACTATCAGCATGGCATCCGTTTTATGAGGCATTTTCATATTCGTGAAGTCCAATTCTTTCTCTTTAAAAGTGAGAATACCATCATACACAAAGCCCGTTTTACCCTCGCAACAAGATACCGTAATTTGTTGCCCATCTTGAATATTAATGGTTGCCCCTTCTGCACCGACGATAGCAGGTACGCCCAATTCGCGCGCAACAATCGACGCATGGCTCGTGCGACCACCTTTATTGGTAATAATGGCAGCGGCTTTTTTTAAGATAGGATCCCAATCGGGGCTTGTGATGTCTGTAACAACAATTTCGCCAGCGTTTAATTTATAAGCCTCCTTGGGTGATTGCAGAATGCGGGCAATGCCAACGGCTATTTTGCTGCCAATGGCTTCCCCTTCCACCAAAGTTTTACCTTTTTCAAGTAGCTTATATTCAATCATTTTAAGTGGATTTTCACGACTGCGTACTGTTTCAGGGCGGGCTTGGACGATGAATAATTCGCCCGTGATACCGTCTTTAGCCCATTCAATATCCATCGGTTTTTTATAATGCTGCTCGATGATGAGCGTCCAACGCGCTATTTTTAAGACTTCTTCATCCGAAAGGACAAATTTTTCACGTTGTACTGAGGGGGTATCAATATTGAGGGTAGGTTGCTCGAGATTATCGCTATAAATCATTGTTTTGGCTTTTTCACCCAATTTTTTCTGAATTATCGCTTGTTTCCCTTTTATTAAAGTAGGTTTAAAAACATAAAATTCGTCGGGAGTAACAGCACCTTGCACAATATTTTCACCCAAACCCCACACCCCCGTAATGTGAATAATATCTCTAAAACCTGATTCTGGTTCAAGACTAAAACTGATGCCTGCACTGCCTTTATCAGAGCGTACCATTTTTTGAACGCCTACTGAAAGGGCAACTTTATCATGCTCAAAGTCATTATCTTCTCGGTATTTTATAGCGCGGTCAGTGTATAGCGAAGCAAAACAGCGTTGAACAGCCTCCAATAAAGCCGCATCACCTTTGATATTGAGGTAGGATTCATGTTGTCCTGCGAAACTTGCAGTTGGCAAATCTTCTGCAGTGGCACTACTTCGTACCGCTACTGCAACATCTTCACCATCGCTGAGATGCTTATAGTTTTTAAGAATACCCTCTTTCAAATCATCGGGGATTTGAGCATTTAGGATGAGTGCCCGAGCTTGTTCTC
>JANMYC010001215.1:0-2393 GCA_031381715.1 Saprospiraceae bacterium | reverse complement strand
TCAAGCTGTCGCCTCAGACCCGAGAGATAGAGTTTCATGGCATCTTCATTCATTGCCGCTTCCATTTGTTGTTTGTCCGTCACGGTGTTTTTTTTTAATTAAAATGAGTAGTTTTTACTCGTAAAATGTAATTGGATATTTGATTATGGATGCACAAATGTAGAAAATATTCCCTCATTTTTACTTGAAACATCCATTTTAACTATTTAAAAAAGACCCCTCAGTATGACCAATGATAGTAGGTACTGAGGAGCCTTTTTTAATAGCGAATTTGATATAACTATTCAAATATTATTTTGCGGATAATTGGTGTGTTGGCATCACCAACAGCAATATGAGCGATGAAAAGCCCTTTTCCAATGTTGTATTTTTGAATATTGTAGGTATCGCCAAACTGTTTCCCTGAATTCAAAACTTGCCTGCCCAAAGCATCATAGACCGTGACTCGATACCCCTCAGTACTGATTCTTTGAATGCTATTTTTATCAAAACTGATGAGCATTTCATCACTTGATGGATTTGGATAAATTCTAATTGCTTGATTATCAATATCTTGCGTAGGCAAAGTAATCGTTTCACCACAGACCACTTGTTTTAGAAACAAAGAAGCTTTACTGTAAAAATCAATCAAATTAAGTAAAAAGCGTCCCGCTGGGTCATAAATATCCGTATGTCCACCACCCGGTACAGTTATTAAACTCGAACGAATACCCACTTTACGCGCTTGAGCGTTGCAAGAGCTATCGCCATCAGTATAAAAACGATACACATTTAAGCCATAACCAAATGGCACAACATCATCTTTATTGCCATGGTAAGCGATAAAAGGGACATCGTCTTTGTCTATAAGCTCCTTTTGATACAGACCGCCACTCAAACTCAGAACAGCCTTCACTGAAGATGAAAACCCGGGATTTCCTGAATTACCCTCAAAACCACCTTCATTTTTTATAACATCTCTGAGCCATTGGGGTATAACATCTGTGGAATCCATATGCCCCACATGCATCGCTGCAATTGCTCCAGCTGACACCCCGCCAACGATGATATTATTAGTATCAATCTTAAAAGTATTCCCAGCTTTCGCATCTTTTCTGAAATACCGAATGGACGCTTTCATATCATGGATAGCCCCAACGATAACAGGAGAAATTTTATTAGAATCCGGTACACCGTTAGCAAAATTGTAAAGGCGGTAATCAATAGTAGCACATACATAGCCTTTTTTAGCAAATAATTGGCAGAGAGCTAATAAATCTTTCCTTTCGCCTTGAATAAAACCACCCCCAAAAGCCAATATTATCAGTGGGCGTCTGGATAAAGTATCACCTTTGGGCTGCACAATATCCATGTACAGAGGCGTGTTAGGACTCGACGCAGTTTTATTGCTTCCGTATTGTAAGCCTTTAAAATGGGTCGTATCCGTAAAAACATCCTGCAAATAACGTTTACCGTCGCAACCCAAAGCGGATTGCGCTTGAGTAGTTTTAGAAGTAAACGACAAGCAAAGAACTAAGCAGAAAGTAGAAAAACGAGTCAGTAGATTAAATTTCATATTTTTTTAATTAAAAACGTTATTCAATTATTTTGGTGCAATTTTAAGCAAATTTGTACACATTATAATATTTTTAGTCTAAGGAAACATCCAAGTATTCAAAATAGGGATTTTAAACTTTAAAAAACATAATGCTCTAAAATAAAAGCCGCACAACCCGCAAAATATCCCGCGGCTGCCAAAAGTGAAATGCGTTTCATGTACCAAAAAAACTCGATGCGCTCCATGCCCATTGCGGCTACGCCCGCTGCCGAACCAATAATCAATATCGAACCACCCGTACCCGCGCAGTAGGCTATCAAATGCCAGAACTTATCATCTTGTGGAAATTGCTCAAGAGAATACATGCCCATTGAGGCTGCTACTAAAGGTACATTATCCACTATCGCTGAAATCAAACCAATTAAAATAGCAATAACCGATTGATTGCCAACACTTTGTGAAAGCCATTCGGCGCACCCCCTCAGTATTCCGGTACTTTCGAGCACTCCCACGGCTAATAAAATGCCCACAAAAAACATTACACTCGGAGTATCCACCCGCTCTAATGCACTTTTGACTGAAAGAGCCGTTTTATCCTCTTTGTCTTTTTCGCTGTGCATCAATTCAGTAATTGCCCACACCAAACCCAAACTCAAGAGCATACCCATAAAAGGTGGCAAATGGGTGATGGTTTTAAAAATGGGAACAAATAATAACGCCCCAATTCCTAAGAAAAAAACAATGGTTTTATGCCTTTCTGATAGGCTTTCGACTTTTATCTTAGAAGAATCATCCACTACGATAGGCATTAAATCACCCTTTAATTTCGGCATCACAAATAGTAAAGGAACTATTA
>JANMYC010001212.1:0-3557 GCA_031381715.1 Saprospiraceae bacterium | reverse complement strand
GGAATCTTGAAATCTGGAATCTTGAAATCTGGAATCCGAAATATAAAAATATGATAAATCTAAAAAAATACGAAGTTTGGTTCGTAACAGGTAGTCAAGATCTTTATGGTGATGAAACCCTTAAGATGGTGGCTTTGCACTCTCAAGAAATTGCCCAATCGCTGAATAATGCGCCGCAAATACCCGTGGTGGTGACGTTCAAACCCGTTGTGAAAAACCCTGACGAGATTTACAAAATTTGCCAAGCAGCGAACACAGATGCGAATTGTATCGGTATTGTAGCTTGGATGCATACGTTTTCACCCGCTAAAATGTGGATTCGGGGCTTAAAATCGCTTCAAAAACCACTTTTACACCTCCATACACAATTCAATCGAGATATTCCTTGGGGCGATATTGACATGGATTTCATGAATCTGAACCAATCAGCACACGGAGATAGAGAGTTTGGATTTATGATGACCCGTATGCGCTTGAACCGTAAAGTGGTAGTCGGTCACTGGCAAGACCCCTCAGTATTGGAGGGCTTAAATGTGTGGATGCGCGCGGCGGCGGCTCGTTTCGATTGGCAAGGCGCAAAATTCTGCCGTTTCGGGGATAATATGCGCTACGTGGCGGTCACTGACGGCGATAAAGTAGAAGCAGAATTGCAATTTGGCTACTCCGTAAATGGCTATGGCATCGGCGATTTAGTTAAATATATCAACGCCGTCAGCGATTCTGAAATCACGAAATTGGTTAAAGAATACAATGAAAAATACAATGTTGTAGCCGCTTTAAAAAGTGACAGTGCGCACCATAATTCCCTGCGCGAAGCAGCAAAAATCGAATTAGGCTTAAGAGCCTTTTTAAAAGAAGGTAATTTCAAGGGTTTTACAGATACTTTTGAGGATTTGCATGGTATGGTTCAACTACCAGGCATTGCCGTTCAACGCCTTATGGCTGATGGTTACGGTTTTGGCGGCGAAGGTGATTGGAAAACAGCAGCGATGGTTCGGGCTATGAAAGTCATGGGCAGTGGTATGGTAGGTGGTAACTCATTTATGGAGGATTATACCTACCATTTTGACCCTCAAAATAGCCTCGTATTGGGTTCTCACATGCTTGAAATCTGTGAAAGTATCGCGGAAGGAAAGCCTTCTTGCGAGATTCATCCGTTGGGAATTGGTGGAAAAGCCGACCCTGTGCGCTTAGTTTTCAACGTGGCAGGTGGTGCTGGTTTGAATGTTTCGATGGTGGATATGGGCAACCGTTTCCGCATTTTGGTCAATGAAGTAGAGGCAGTGCCGATTGAAAATCCATTGCCAAAACTCCCCGTGGCGCGTGTTTTATGGAAACCTAAACCCGATATGCAGACGGGTTGTGCCGCATGGATTTATGCGGGTGGCGCGCATCACACCGTTTATTCCCAAAATTTGACGACGGAATATATCGCTGATTTTGCTGAAATGTTCAATACAGAATTGGTCGTTATTGATGCTAAAACGGAGCTGCGACAGTTTAAAAATGAGTTAAAATGGAATGAAATAGCTTATAAATGATTTTTTAGTCAGTAATCAGAAGTGTTAAAATACTGACTATTAAAAGAAGGTTATTGTCTTTTTATTAAACTGAAAACAGAGATTTTTTTGTTTTAAAAAGTCCATACCGAGAATGCCTGAATAGTTTGAAATGATACCATTTGCAATGAAATCAATGACTTGGATAGGGTGATTTTTCAGTTTTAAACCAAAGGCTTCTATTGAATCAATAATGAAAACATCCGCTAACATCCAACCGTTAGCAGTTTCTACTTCTACTTGTTCGATGGATTCTTTTAAGCTAATTTGCTCTATATAAAGTACATTTTTATCAAGATACGTATCGGAAGAGCCAGTATCAAGTAAGAAGCGTAAAGTCGTTTCTTCGTTTATTTCAACGTGAACGATTAACAATGGGCTGTCATCAAGCCAATCGAAAGGGTAAGTTATTCTCATGTATGTTAAGGTTTGCTTAGATTGTTTTGGTGATTTTTCTAAGAAGTCCAATATGTTTTTGAACTTGCATTTTGCCCGTAAATTGAAGGGTGAATTTTTGAAAATTCGCACGGTGTTCGCCACCTTCCATGCTTGCCACTCTTTTATCAGCGTGATGAGCTATGACGACACCTTCGATAACTTGCAGACCGTCAAAAACAGGATTACCAATAATTACCCACTCGTTTGGATAAAGAGCTGCAATCTCTGCCCAAGATAAAATGTCATTTTGATAGTTGTGCATATTTTGTTTTTTAAATTATTACGACAAAAATAAGACTTTTTTATGAAATATACCATAGGTCTTGATTATGGAACGGATTCCGTTCGGGCGTTGATTGTCAACGCTCAGAATGGGCAAGAAGTCGCTACTCATGTATATTATTACCCGCGTTGGGCAAAAGGATTGTATTGTGAACCATCACTTTCACAATATAGACAACACCCTTTGGATTATCTTGAAGGATTAGAAAATACCATTAAAACGGCTTTAAAAAAAGCGGGTAAAACGGTGGCTCAAAACATCGTCGGCATCTCCGTGGACACGACAGGCTCGACGCCTGTAGCTGTTGATAAAAACGGTACCCCCCTCAGTATGTTGCCCGATTTTGAGAACAATCCGAATGGAATGTTTATCCTTTGGAAAGACCATACGGCGAATAAGGAAGCGGATGAAATTAATCAGTTAGCCCACAGTTGGGAAGTGGATTATACAAAATATGTGGGCGGTATTTACAGTTCTGAATGGTTTTGGGCGAAAATCCTGCGCACTTTGCGGGTGGATGAAAAAGTCCAAAAAGCAGCTTTCAGTTGGGTGGAACATTGTGACTGGATTTCAGCCGTTTTAACAGGAAATACCAATCCCATCAGCCTGCCTGACGGACAGGCAGGTATGAAACGCTCACGTTGTGCCGCAGGGCATAAAGCCATGTGGCACGAGGAATTTGACGGCTTACCGAGCGAGGATTTTTTAGTAAAACTTGACCCGCTATTAAAAGGACTGCGTGAAAGACTATTTAGAGATACCTACACTTCCGACGAAGCGATGGGGACTATTTCAAAAGAATGGGCTAAAAAATTGGGTATTCCCGAAAATGTGGTCATTGGAGTAGGGGCTTTTGATGCCCACATGGGTGGTGTCGGGGCTAATATTGAACCGTATTCATTGGTGCGTGTGATGGGAACTTCCACCTGTGACATGCTCATTGCACCCAATGATGAAGTTGGGCACCTTTTAATAAAAGGCATCTGCGGGCAAGTGGATGGCTCTATTATCCCGAATATGCTCGGAATGGAAGCGGGGCAATCAGCCTTTGGCGATGTGTACGCATGGTTTCAAAAGGTTTTAGCCTATCCATTAAAAGAATTTTTAACTGAAAAACAAGCTGAGAAATACATCGCTCAGATTATACCCTCTTTATCTCAAAATGCCAGTTTGTTACCCGTAACGGAACAAGATCCTATCGCTCTCGATTGGTTCAATGGCAGGCGTACCCCTGATGCCAACCATACTTTAAAAGGTGGCATCATGGGGCTTGACCT
>JANMYC010001173.1:0-4278 GCA_031381715.1 Saprospiraceae bacterium | reverse complement strand
CGAATGAAATCTACCGCGGAGGGAATTGGTCAATCTGTTACGATGGAATGCGATGGAAAAGGTAAAATCCACCAATGGATGAACATGGAAATGGGCGGTCAAAGCATGAAAATGGAGTCGGTTATTGTTGATAATACGATGTACATGAACCAAAACGAGACTGGATGGCAAACTCAAAAATTGGACAGTGCCCAAATGCAAAGTATAAAAAGTCAATGGGAGAACAATCAATTACAATTTTTTAAAAACTGTCAAAAGCTTGAAAATGAAACTGTGGACGGTAAAAAATACCGCGTTTATAGAGGAGAATACGACGGTAAAAAAATGTTGGAAATGATGGGTGAATCCGCTAAAAATATGCCCAACGCTGAAATGATGAGCAAGATGGAAATGAAAATGACTTTTTATATCAACGATAAAAATGATGTAGAAATAACTAAAATGAAAATGGATATGCAAGGGCGAATTATTAGCACTGAAATGGTCTATGAATATGATTTACCCATAACGGTAAATATTCCACAACTACCAGCTGAGAAGAAAGATTAAGAATTAGAAATAAATAAATCTACATTCTGGGCAAGCAGTTAAAATTAAACTGACGTCCAATTTTCAAGTTCGCCCCCATGCCCCCGAAGGGGGATTACGCCTCGAAAAGGTGAAAAATAGCCCTTTTTTACAATTTAATCCCCCTTTGGGGGTATGGGGCAAACTTGAGAATTGTCGATTATTTAAAATTACCTACTGAATTACAAGCCTTTTTTAATTATAAATACTACAAATCCCCCAACTGCGGACGAATTGTCACTTCCTCCATCACAGCTGAAACGCTCATGCGCAAGGCGGCAACGATGACTTCTGCCACATCGCGCGCCTGCATCAAACGCTCTTCGGGCGCTTCAAAGCCTGCCCATGAATCCGACCAAGTTGCACCGGGTAGAATTGCTGTGACTTTAATGCCTTTGGGTTTCAGTTCCTCCCGCAAATTATGTGATAAACCCAATAATGCGAATTTTGAAATGCTGTAAGAGCCACCGTTTGGATAGGCTTTTTTACTCGCCACGCTACAAATATTGAAAATATGCCCTTTTTGATAATTAAACATCATGGGCAATACGGCGCGCGTGAGGTGGTATGCAGAATAGACATTCGTAGCCATCATTGTTTCTAAAGTGCCCTCCCCCTCAGTATGAATCGCTCCTGGAAGGAAAACGCCCGCATTATTGACGAGCACATCTACCCTATTCCACGTTTCTTTGACGAATTCGGCAAATCGAAGAACTTCCTCTTTTTGACTCATATCCACGACTTGATATATCATTTTGACGTGGGTAAAACGAAGGGCAAACTCCTCTTTCATGGCTTCTAAGTCTGATTCGTTGCGACTACACACCGCCACATCGTACCCCTCAGTAGCGAGCACTTCGGCAATAGCTCTTCCGATGCCTTTTGTCCCGCCTGTAATGATTGCTTTTCTATTCACTTTTATATTAATATTTAAATGAAATGTTAAAATATGCTTTTAAATAATAAGTTTGGATTTAAAATTGTTTAGATTGTGTAGTTGGGCTAGAATAATCGCTGTTTTCTTTTTTAAGTCGGCTCTAAAAAATTATTAAAAATTCTACGCTACGCTTCACATTTTTAATAATTTTTAGCCCGACAGAAAACAGCGATTATTTTTAAACGCTTTCTTAGTAAATATTTTAAAATATAAATCCGTACAGAGAAAATGACTTTTGAAAAACCGCTTCTTTTATTCGATGGTATCTGCAACCTATGTAATAGTTCAGTTCAGTTTATTATCCGACATGATCCTGAGCAAAAGTTTCTCTTTGCTTCTTTGCAATCTGACAAAGGTCAAGAAATTTTGAAAGAGTTGGGCTTAAATAATAAAGAATTTAACTCTCTCATTTTAATTGAGAACGGAAAAGCCTATATGCGCTCCACAGGTGCGCTCAGAATAGCCAGACATCTCAGTGGATTGTGGAAATTTTTATATATTTTTATTATAATACCTTCTTTTATAAGAGATTTTTTATATAACTTTGTTGCACACAACCGCTACCGGTTTTTTGGAAAAAAAGATCATTGTATGATACCAACCCCCGAACTTAAAGCCCGTTTCCTCGGGTAAAAACTGTAATCTAAACTAATCCTCTAAAGACGCTCACATCCCATTTTAAAGCTAAAAACTTACAAACCTAACTGAAAAACGCATAAATTGTTTTTCAGAACACCTAATTCCTAATAAAATACAGCACTATTTTATTGTAAACCATACTCACACACAATTCCAGAATGAAACAGTTATTCATGGTTTTAGCCTGTGTTGTGCTTTTTTTTGAAAAGGGCATTGCACAGAACAGCTTACCTATTGCTAAAAATTTGGATTCGTTAGCGATACATACCCCTCAGTATGCAGCAGCAAATATTGACTCATTGGTGCAATATTGCCAATCTGTTGCCCCAACTGAAACTGAGCAAGTGCGCTTCTATTTCGTCTGGACGGCAACGCATATTCACTACGATACGGCTCAATTATACGTTAAAAAACGCCATTCATGTAAGCAAAATTTTGACTCCGTTTTCGTGGCTCATAAAGCCATTTGTCGTGGTTTTACCGATTTATTCAATCAATTATGCATAAAATCAGGTATTGAAGCGCAATCTATCACGGGTCATTCAAAGGATGTAGAAGGCAAAACGGATACTGCATTTTTGCACGCTTGGAGTGCGGCAAAAGTGAATAATCAATGGCGACTTTTTGATGTGACATGGGCTTCCAATCATTTTGAAAGTGATAATTTAATAGATTCTGATTTTAATGAGTACTTCAATCAACCCTCTTTTCCATTTATTAAAAGGCATTTACCGTTCGACCCAATCTGGCAGCTCAGAAATGATGTGCTGAGTGCTGCCACTTTCTTTGCAAATATTGATTTTAAGAATGAAGAAGATATGCCGACAACCGCGATTTTCAGTGATTTTAATAAAATAATTGAAGACAATCTCGCTCTTGAGCCCGTTGACCAAAGCATAATAAGCATTGAAAGAGCCATCAATTTTAATCCTTCGGAGACGCGTTTGTACGGAATTTTGAATTATCATAAATCCGAAAAAGCGCTTGTTTCATTTGAAAAAGCCAAGGTGCTTTTAGAAAAATTTAAAAATATGGAGGATGAGTCGCTCAAACATTGGACTTATCAAGATGTGGTTAATCTCATTTCGGACGCTAAGGAGGTTTCAAATCTTTTAGCCAACACTCTAACTATTTATGAATCAATGACTTATGTATGTGAAAATGAAGATACTCAAGCCATAAAATTCAACATGGTTTCAATTAAAAAAAATAAAGATTTGATTTTAAAATTAGTTGAATACTTAGATAGTATCAGAGAGGAAATGAAAAAAATACCTATTGCTAAGGCGAATAGATGATGGGCGATAAGTGATGGGTTATGAGTGATGGGTTATGAGTGTTATATGCCTGTGAAATTAATTGCGCACAACAAATTTTGAATAAAATACATTAAAACCAACTAAATCTATATTTTTGCCATCCAGTTTAATAATTGGGTGGCTATTTTTTTGCCAAAATCACAACAATTTAAGAATCAATGACTTATAAATTTTTAATTTCTATTTCAATCGTTATAACCCTATTTCTTTCGGCTTGTAGAACGGAGAAAGTAAAAACAGAAATTGAGCTTTCAGGCTTCAATAAAGTCTTTTTATTGGATAGTATGGCAGCTTCAAAAGCGATAGTGAAGGACGATATTGAAGGCTTTTTTAACCATATCACGCCGGTAGATATGATGATTCAGATGCAAAGTGCGCCTGCGGAACTTACAAGAGAAACGGTATTGGCTGACTATAAAAGTTTCATTCAAAAAGATGTCGTAGATTTTAAACCCGATGAAGTAGAATTTATCGTTAAAATCATATCAGAAGCCTTTGAATTGTGCAACAAAGCGAATTTCAAATATTTCCCAACTGAAATAAAACTCATCAAAACGCATGGTAAGCACTATGGCGATGATACGTATTACACGCGGGAAAATCTGATTGTTATTCCTAAAATGGCTTTAAAAAAGAAGAATCACGACGAGTTTTTAAAGGTGATGTTACACGAGATATCGCACATTGCTACGCGGCTCAATCCCAGTTTAAAAGAAAAGCTATATACCCTTATTGGTTTTAAAAAACTGGATTTACCGCTCATTATCAATGATTTGCTGCAACAGCGATTGCTCACTAATCCCGACGGACATGAAT
>JANMYC010000475.1:0-3597 GCA_031381715.1 Saprospiraceae bacterium | reverse complement strand
ATAAGTGAGCTAAAAGGCGGCAACGCAGCCGGGGAAGCCAGTAAACGACTGGAAGCAGTAACAGGTAAAAAGGTGGTGAGTAAAAATAGCTACAATACACTCAAAGACGGCGACCCAAAGGCGTTGCTGTGATAATCCGTTGATAAGCCAAATAATATTTCGTGGTTTTTCGATGTCTCAAAGCCTCTCAGTTTTGCAAAGCTGAGGGGCTTTTGGGGTATTCTTCGAGAAGACCTCGCCGAGGGTTTATCGAGAATACTTGTATCGTTCCCACAGTAACGGAGCCTTTCGATAAAATGTGTTTACCTTACATACCGCTTTCATTATTAGCTTCGGTACGGTCGGCATCCCTGCCGTGTATTCCTCGAAGGCTATTCGAGAATTGGTATCCATTGCCGATAATTTTGCGTCGAGTATCTGGACGTAATTGGCTCGGAGTACCTTGTTTTCGGCTTGGAGTTTTTCGAGTTGAGCCTCTAAGTCTCGAACCTTTTCGATTTCGGCATCGAGGATGTAAAACAACTGCGCTACCACTGGATGCTCGAAGCATCCAAGATAGTATAATCTGATTTTGATGTATTCGTATAGTTTAATCATGGTATTTGTTTTTTGCGCCTAAAAATCCTGTTTCTTAGAAAATAGCAAGTACACTAACTGGGGGTTTGACTCTATCAATACGCTCAAATTGGTTCCAGTTGGTATTAATTATTACAGCATTTTAGGTAGTTTTGGTTTTAAAGGATATTTTGTGCGCTGAAATATATATTGTGTTCTCAATATTAAAAATAATCAGATACTATTAAGTGAACGATAAATCGGATAGTTCAGGAGTAAAGCTTTGGCAAGGCTTTAAGGAAGGGAATAGGCAAGCATTTGATGCGTTGTTGCGGCAGTATTATCCACTTTTACTCAATTATGGTTTACGTCTGGTATCCGATAAATTATTGGTAGAGGATTGTTTACAAGATCTTTTTATTGATTTATGGAATAAACGCGCGGGTTTGGGGATTCCCCAGAATCTTAATGCTTATTTATTATCCTCATTTAGGCGGCGTCTGTTTCGTGAAAAAGATAAAAATAATCGACGGGGATTTAAATCAGAACCTCTCGAAGATTACAATTTTGAAGTTCAGTTTGATATTGAAACCCATTTGATAGAAAGAGAAGATGAAAATAGGACTTACGAAAAGCTAAAACAACACATCGATAGCCTTACCAAACGACAAAAGGAAGCTATTTATCTCCGTTTTTACCAAGAATTGGATTATACCGATATTGCCCAAATCATGGCAATAAATCAGCATTCAGCCATTAACTTGGTCTATGATGCGCTCAAATTATTGCGTAAAAATTGGGTTATTTCCCTGTTTTTTATGCTATCAATAATTTTTTAAAGAAATAGTTAAAAAAAATCAAAAATTCAAGGATTCTAAAACTGTTTATGTCTCTATACAAATGAGGCTCAAACGCTTTAAGTTTATAATGGAAAAATACAGTCATTACACAGTTGAAGATTTTGCTCAAGATTCTTATTTCCGTCAATGGGTTTTGGAAAAATCGGATAATACACATCGTTTTTGGAAATTGTTTTGCGAAACTTATCCAACACAAACGCAAAATATCGAACAAGCCAAATCTATGGTTTTAGCTTTTAATATAAAAGAAATACCCGTAGACGATGCCGATATTCAAAGAGGAATCAATCGGATTATGACTTTAACTGGTGGTGCTGAAGAAGAAACGCCGATAGTACCTTTTTATAAAAGCACATGGTTTCGGGTTGCAGCCTCATTGGCATTGTTGATAAGTATGGGCTTATGGTGGATGAAAGATGGGAGTTTTACGCAAAAAACAGTTGAAAATACGGCTTATACTGAGGGGGTATCAAATAATGAACAATCAATAATTAATACACAAGAAAATCCTACGCCTGTAACACTTCCCGATGGGAGTACGGTTATTTTAGAAAAAAACAGTCAATTGCGCTTCCAAAAGGATTTTAAAGGCTCTTTGCGCACGGTATATCTGGTAGGAGAGGCGTTATTTGATGTGGTAAAAAACCCCAATAAGCCTTTTGTGGTGTACGCAGGGGATTTAGTGACAAAGGTATTGGGGACAAGTTTTAGGATAAAAGCGATGGATAAGGGTAAAGATGTGGTAGTGAATGTTATTAGAGGGCGTGTTTCAGTTTATGCGGATAAAAAAGATAAGCAAAAAGACCCTGAGATGGACGGGTTGATATTGACACCGAATCAAAAAGTCGTTTTTACGAAGGTAGAAGAAAGGTTAAAAAGAACCTTGGTTGAAAAGCCGCTGGTAATTATACCTCAAGAAACGTTAAAACTAATGGTTTTTGAAGAAGCACCAGTGGGGACAATTTTTAAAGCCATAGAAGAAGCATATGGCGTAGAAATAATGTTTGACGACGAAACTTTAAAAAACTGCGCCTTGACTACAACATTGAGAAATGAAACCCTTTTTGAAAAACTGACGGTTATCTGTAAAAGTATTGGTGCAACGTATAAAGTAGTGGATGCACAAGTTATTGTTGAAGGAGAGGCTTGCCATTGATAAAACTGCTTTCAAGGGCTTAATCATAACCAAAGAAAAATTACAAATTATAATAAACAACTTGAATTTATTTTAAAAACAAATAACTATAATCGCTCATTAAGAATGGAAAACTAAACGACTATCTGACCTAAAAAAAGGGCGGTAATGCTGGCACATTACCGCCTCTGATTGTTTCCTTCCACCCGAATATCTCAAATTTGACACTCGATGACACGCGCGTGAGCAGAGTTCTTTTTCTATTACTAAAAAAAAGCAATACAAAGAAATGAAAAAAAAAGGTACAATTCAAAGACAATTACTCAGAATAATGCGATTTTCAATAATTCAACTATGTATTTTAGTTCTGTCGGCGACCTTTGTGTTGGCACATGATGGTAATGCACAGGATATACTTGACCGACCCCTCAGTGTAAGGTTCGAAAATGAGAGTCTAAAAACTGTTTTGCAGAGAATTGAAAAAACAGCTGAGGTCAGTTTTTCTTATAAAAAAGGTATTCTTAGTAAGGAGAAAAAGGTAACGCTTGATGCCAAAAATGAAAAACTGTCCACTATTTTGGACCGTATTTTCCATAATACCAATTTAGAATATGAGGTTATGGGGCAACAGATTATTTTGACTAAAGCTAAAAGCTCATCGCAAATATCCCCCCCCTCAGTATTGGAAGCAAAAATCAGCGAAAATGTCGTATCAAATCCTGTTTTTATACCCGTAGCAATAGCCATAACGGGAAAAATTTTGAGTGAAACAAAAGAACCCTTGGTGGGGGCAACAGTTGCTATCAAAGGAACAACGACAGGAATACTCACGGACGAAAACGGTCAATTCGCTTTATCTGTTCCTGATAAAGAAGCTGTATTATTGATACAATTTATTGGCTATCTTTCACAAGAAATAAAAGTGAGTGATCAAACGAATTTTACCATTGTGCTTGAACCCAACGATAAAACACTGGGTGAAGTGGTAGTCATAGGATATGGTACAACCAATAGGAGGGATATTTTGGGTTCGGTGAGTTCCGTGAA
>JANMYC010001105.1:0-1838 GCA_031381715.1 Saprospiraceae bacterium | reverse complement strand
TTGCGTGCAATGATGCCCCGCTCGGATGGCGATATTATTTTCACCTAAAATGGTCGCCATATCGTGCGGGTGGATACCCCTCAGTATAAATGAAATAATACCCGTTTTCTGGGGCGCCGTACCGTATATTTTGACTTCATTGATGCTTGAAATCTTTTCAGTGGCAACTTCTAAAAGCGATTTTATATGTTTTGAAATGTTCTCTCTCCCCAATTTTTCAACAAAATCAACGGCAGTGCCCAATGCTGCCACGCCCGCAATATTCGGCGTGCCCGCTTCAAATTTCTGGGGTAAACCCGCAAAACTCGTTTTTTCAAAAGTAACATCTCGAATCATTTCACCGCCATATTTATAAGGTGACATTTGATTCAACAGTTCTTCACGTCCGTAGAGCACGCCCACACCCGTTGGACCAAATAATTTATGTCCCGAAAAAGCGACAAAATCGGCTTTTAATTTTTGAACATCAATGACCTGCGTGGTGATACTTTGAGCCGCATCAATAAAAACAGGCGTTCCGTTTTGATGCGCCATTTCAATAATTTCCTCAATGGGATTGATAGTGCCAAGCGTATTGGAGATGTGCGTTACCGCAACGAGTTTAGTATTTTTATTTAAAAGACTTTTAAAAACATCCCAATCCAATACCCCCTCAGTATTCATCGGAATTATCCGCAATTCAGCCCCTTTCTTAAGGCAAACTTGCTGCCACGGTATCAAATTAGAATGGTGTTCCATGGCTGATATGATGATATTATCACCAGCATTCACCCTATCCAAAGCATAGGATTGCGCCACCAAATTGACCCCCTCAGTAGTACCGCTTGTAAAAATTATTTCACGCTCATGCGCCGCGTTCAAGAATTTTTTAACCTTTTTACGGGTACTTTCATAAGCATTGGTAGCCTCCACCGCCAAACCATAAATGCCCCGATGCACATTCGCATTTTGATTTTCATAAAAAAAACGCTCCGCCTCAATCACCTCACGAGGCTTTTGAGTCGTCGCCGCACTATCTAAATACACCAAATCAGGGTGATTGGTGAAAATAGGAAATTGTTTTTTTATGTCTTTAAAATGCATATTTTTACCTTTAAAAAACGACCAATCATGGATTCCAAACTCTCGCAACTATACCAAGGTGTTATTATGCAGCACAATAATGAGCCTTTTCACTTTGAAAAACGGGCAACAGCTCAGCACGTTATCGAAGCCTACAACCCTTTGTGTGGCGATAAGTTCAAATTGTTTTTGGATATTGAAAATGGGGTTGTAACCGAAGCGACTTTTCACGGTTATGGTTGCGCCATTTCTAAAGCTTCTACCTCTGTTTTAATGAAAAAAATTCAAGGGCAACCCCTCAGTAAAATTGCTGATTTGGTGTCCGATTATTTCAAAATTATTAAAAATACTTCTGAAAACACCGACGAAGAACTCACCGCCTTTGCCGTCGCTAAGGACTTTCCAGGTCGCTTGAAATGTGCTACTTTGGCTTGGGATGCTATGAATGAATTTATTAATTGAGATTAGGGAAATCTTTAAGATTTCCCTAATCTAATGCTCAATTTAAAGAAATTTATTCTTCGCCTTTATCAATTCTGCCACAATGCTCAACGCTATTTCACGAGCCGATTTTGCTCGAATATCCACGCCAATGGGCGCATGAATGAGGGCTATTTCAGCTTCCGAAAAACCTTTTTCAGTCAGACGTTTGGTGCGTTTTTCATGCGTTTTTTTACTACCTAATGCACCGATATAGCCTAATTTATGTTTTAAAAATATCTCCAAAGCTTGGTCGTCAATTTTGGGGTCGTGGGTGAGCATGACCGCAAAAGTAT
>JANMYC010001078.1:0-5417 GCA_031381715.1 Saprospiraceae bacterium | reverse complement strand
TACTTTTAAAAATGGTAAACAAGTGGGGCGTGTGATTGCTTACCCAAGGGAAGCTTTGAAAAAAAGAGTTAAATAGTTGAAAAGGTGCTTATTTCGAGTGAAGTAAGTAGTCCTACTTTGGCACTCAGAGAAAAACCCGTGTCACCGCTCCAAGCGGTGGCACGGATTGATATTTTATAAATTTTCTTGTTTTATCCGTGCCACCGCCTTGAAGCCTGTGCGTTACACACATCTTTTGAATTTGAAAGAGCCGTAGGCTCGGACAATTTTGTAGCCGTGGATTTTAATCCACGGTAAAATCGAAAAAAATTCGCTGAGAGCTGTAGGCTCGGTGCATATAATTAACTTTTTGATACAATTATATGCGTCGTTCCGATGGAACTCGAAAAATTTGTTGTTTTTACCGTGGATTAAAATCCACGGCTACAAAATTGACCGAGCCTATGGCTCTTTTATGGTGTATCTTTATACATTCCTAAAAAGATGTGTGTAACGCACAGGCCTTAAAGCGGTGACAGGGGTTTTAGAGTGCCAAAGTAGAACTAATTAATGGTTTTTAACAGAAAAAAAGCTAATTCAAAACCGATTCTGTTACTTCACTCGGAATAACTTCTTCAGATTCGGATAGTTTTTTTAAGCCAAAAAAGATAATTCCAAAACACACGATTGAAACCATGTGTGCCAAGTCACGGTGGTCAAAATTTGGTGAAAAACTCAGATTCAGCGTATGAATAATCCCACCTAAACCGTTTGCTAATAAGCCACCAACGATGATGCGATAGGCTTGATTTTGAGTATTAATATAATGTTTTATCAATATCGGGATAATGATAAAAACGACACCAAGTGTCATATCAGCTTTTACCCACATGAAATTTTCGTAAAAAACCGTGAGCCCCATAAATATTACAGCTTTTAAATACAATGGATAAGCCCATTTGGTAGGTATTTCTAAGGCTTTAAATAAGCCGATTTCGAGACTTAAAACAGCTAATATGGACAATGACCAAGAGATGAGGACGCCTTTTGTCCCCACATGAAGGCTCAATAAATGCCCCCAGCCACCAATAAATGCCGACGCACCTATGAGAAAAAAGAACAATGCCCAAGTGTTGTCTAAGGCATTTGGGATATCCAGTTTTTTTAGATTTTGACTCCAATAAAATAGAAATGTAGCTAAGAGTGTATCACTCAAAAAATTACTCACCTCAGTTAGTTGCCAATCAGTAAACATATTTTATTCTAATTATTTTACGTAAATCATTCAAGTCATTTGGTAGCCGCAGAATCTGTTCCATGGAGAATAACGTTACCAAAGCCGTAAAGTTATTGATTCCAGATGGCTAAAAGCCATTATATGGAAAGTTATTTTAAAAAAGTATGGAAATTTTAGTTAAAAGCATCTTATTGATACACCACTTTTAACGCTGATTGCGTCTATCACTAATTAGCGATAAAGAAGGATACAAATAATTTCAAAATACTTTTTTATAACAAATCAAAGGTTTTTCAAGATGAAAAAATGGATTTTTCCTTCCGCTATTGTATTAGCGTCATGTTTTATGGGCTGTCAAAATCAAGCTAAAAATGCTTACGAAGCCTCTTCTCCAAAAGTTGTCGCCGAAATGTCGAGCAATGCGATGGCAGATTCTGTAGCTTTGCAGATTGGGTTGCCGAAGCCGAGCACCCCCTCAGTATCAAAGCCAAATTCGGATAACAAATTGACGAATCGCAAGATTATCAGAACGGCATCAGTGAAATCGAAGGTAAAAAATGCTGAACAAGCGACGTACAAAATAGAGCAAATAACCAAGCAGTTTGGTGGATTCGTAACCAATTCTCATCTGGAAAGTAGAGTATTGAATGACCACGAAACGCCGATAAGTTCGGACTCTGTACTGCAAGTATCATCGGTACATATTTCAAATAACATCGTGCTGCGGGTACCTAATCAGCATTTGGATACTTTTTTAATGGAGTTGAGCAGTATATACACTTTTTTGGACAATCGCACCGTCAACTCAAACGATGTAACGCTTGATTTTATTAAAAATCAGCTCAAAGCACAGATTCGGGACAATGCTGTGAAACGCATTCAATCTGCTTCGGATAACAAAGGAAAGAAGTTGGATGATATGACTGATGCTGAAAATTCAATCGTGGAAATGAAAGATGCTGCTATTGACCATCAAATAGCAAATCTTGAAACCGATTATAATATCGAATACAGTAATGTGAATTTGGAAATTTATCAAGATGAAATCATCATGCGCGCCACGAAGGTGAACCCCTCAGTATTAGTGGCTACTTCTAACGTTGGTTTCCGTTTGGTTACGGCATTGAAAAATGGCGGTGAAATATTGGTAGATATTTTAATCGGGATTGTCAATATGTGGGCGATAATTTTATGCGCTGGTTTGGCTTGGTGGATGTTTCGTAAATATCGCCATTTCATTCAGCTTTTAATGCACTCAAAATCTTCGGGGAATATTTAAAAAGTAGGGTGGAGTAGAACCAGCGGTTTCATAAAGAAGTGTTTATTTGCTGGATACGCTCATCAACTGAAAATAGCAGTTCGTGAACCAGAACCTACCATTCGTACTTTTGATGAAATATTTTCTTAAAGACTGAGTTTATTTGTGAGTATAGACAAAAAACAACACACTATTATCAACACTTTATCGAGTTTATGTTTAACAAAAGTGACCTTTTACTTTGACCTTTAGAGAACCAAATGAAATTTTCTACGCGAGATAGGCTTTACCTATCTCGTTTTTTTTATGTAGAATATATGGGATTATTTTGCCAACCGGTGTACTGAGGGGATACCCCTCAGTATCCGGCAGCAAATACGCTTTTAAACCTTTATCGCAAATCTCATGAAGAGGAATTGCCTGAATTGGATCGGTGTTGGGATGACCTCATAACTGAGTGACACAAAAATAATAATTTATTTTCTAATTACTAATAATTAGGTATAAAAAACATTAAATAATTTATACTATCATTAAATAACTTAAAAAGGGTATTTTTTAAAAATGAACATCACTAAAAAATTCACAATTTTATCGAAAACGCAATATCACTATACAAACCTGCCTGCGGTAGGCAGGTTTGTATAGTAATATTCGAAAACGCATAAAAAAAGTGGATGAAAACGTTTTACAGTTTTCATCCACTTTTTTTATTTTAAATAATTCATGTATTATGCAGCTTGGACGGCAGGGATTGAAATATAGAATTTAGTGCCTTTATTTTCTTCGGAATCGAACCAAATTCTGCCGTTGTATTTTTCGACGATATTTTTGCAGATTGTTAATCCAATACCTGTACCCTCAAATTGTTCTTTTTTATTGAGCTGTTGGAACAAGACGAATACTTTGCTGGCGTATTCTTTTTTGATACCGATGCCATTGTCTTCGATTGTTAATACCACGCATCCGTTTTCTTCTTTGGCTTCTACTTTCACCACGGGGTCAATATCCGTAAATTTCAAGGCATTACCAATGAGATTTTGGAATAATTGGGTCATGTGCAAACGGTTCATGCGCACATTAGGCATATCCGATTTATAGATAATTTGCGCATTTTTAGCTTCTATTGCACTGCGTAAATTGTCACGCACATCAGAAAGAATTTCGTTCGGGCGGATAAGTTCTGAGCTCGGTTGCTGTGAAATAACTTGAGAGAAATCAAGCAAGTCGGTTAATAAGCTGTACATCCGTTTCACGCCACTGTTCACAAATTTCATGTATTCTTTGGCGTCATCTGGCAAATCTTTGCTGTATCGCATTTGGATTAGTCCAATATAACTGCCTATACTTCTGAGTGGTTCTTTTAAGTCATGCGCTGCTACGTAAGCAAACTGCGAGAGTATTTCGTTGGATTCCTCCAATTTGCGGTATTGTTGCTGAATTTCATCACTCTTTACTTGCATTGCTTGAAGGTTTTTACCGCGCATTCTGATGGTATAACCTAAGAAAAGAACAATCAGGATAAAGAGGAGCACACTCGCTATGAGTAAGACGCTGTTAGCGCGCAGTTTCGAATCGTTTTCCTTGAGTTTTAGGGATTGAATTTCGTTATCACGGCGCTCATTATCAAATTTGAATTCAGCTTCAGCAGTTCTTTTTGATTTTGCTGCGTTGAAAAGTGAATCGTTGAGCGCTTGTGCGGCATTCAAATATTGTAGCGCCTTTTTATTATTATTTTTATTGAAATTTATTAAAAATAACTGATAATTTGCTTTTTGTGAAATATCCTTAAAATCATATTTATTAGCCTGATTTAAGCTTTTCAAAAAGTAATTTTCTGCTAATGTAGGATTCTTAGTTTCGATATAATAAATGCCTAATTTACTATACAATTCTGAACGATTGCGGATAGTTGCACTTGATTCGTATTGTAAACACTCATCCAAAATTTCTTTTGCTTTGGGATAATTGTGAATATCCAAATAAATGCTTGCAATCTGAATCAAAGCATTAGCAATGTATGATTTAAGATTGAATCTGGTGTATATTTTCAAGGCTTCTTCTTGTTTTTTTAGAGCACCTTGAAAATCTTTTTTCAAAACCAAGATAGTTCCATAAATACTTAATGATCTTGCCAATTGCCCAGTAGCTTCTTCATCCTTATCATTACTATTGAATTGCTTTAGGGCTAATTGATACGCTTTTTCAATATGCTCAAGGGCTTTATCTACCTCTTGGGCTTTCATGTAGGTATCCGCAATATCATTCTCAGAAACAATAATATCTCGGGTACTTTTTAATGCCACAGCATAATTCAATGATTGCAATAAATTATCAATGGCTTTATCGTACAAGCCGACTTCTTTTTGCAATAAACCGATACCATGTAAGCTGCTTTCTATATTCGTTGTATCTTTTACGCTTCGGGCTAATTCCAATGTTTTATCATACCAATTGTATGCTTCTCTGAAATTACCTGCTTTACGGCTCAGAATGGCTATATCGTTGTAAACACTGGCTAAGGCATCATTATCTAATTTTTTAGCTATTTCAATATTATTAATGTGCACCTCTATCGCCTTAATGGCTAAACTATTATCTTCATAAATAAATGCTAAACCCCTTTGAGCGTTGAAAATATCTTCCAAATTACCACTTGCTTTAGCGATTTCGATTGCTCTATTGGCATATTTGAGAGCTATATTGAGGTTGGTGTATGAGTATTTATTGGCAATAAAAAATATTTGGTCAATAGTTTTACCCTGTATATCTTGCTCGATATCAGGGTTCGGGTTGAGAGGCTCATTAGAAGCTGAGGCATACCCCCTCAGTATAAGACAGCTTAAGAGTATAAAAAAGATTCGAAAATTTCTGGTGTAAAATTTTTTCATTTTTATTGGCGCTTTCAGTTAGGTTTCTGAGACTTCAGAATTATATGCTAAA
>JANMYC010001072.1:0-4034 GCA_031381715.1 Saprospiraceae bacterium | reverse complement strand
CCAGCTCGTTCTGCACGCTATCAATTGTATAGTTCTTTCTTTTAAATCTTTTTTATCCTTAGTATTTTTAAGATTATATTCTAAGGTACTTAGTAATTTATCGGCTTTATTCAATAGCTCTTCTGTAATCGAAACCGACCTTGAATCATTATAACTGACACTATTTTTAATCAAATATTCAACCAAATACTGAGGGGTGGTCTGTTCAGTAATGTATTCAGCAGCTTCAACCAGTAAGCCATCAATATCTCTTTTTCTCTTCCCAGTAAAAGTTGCATTTCTATCATCAAACATATAAACTTTCACGCTTAACTCATCACCATTTAGTATTGTTATTTCGCCTGAAATAACTTTTTCTTGAATGCCCAATATTTTTTTTCCTGTTTTAAAAATAGCATCAATATCCAGTGCACCGAACTCTTTTCCCTCTTCTATTTCAGTTTCAATTACCTTCTTTTTTTTGGAAGTAGCCCTAAAGAAAATACGGGATTGGCTTGTGCTTCCGTCATTATAATTTAATATTTTTTCGCGCTCTTCCATAATCTTCTTAATGACTGTTGTGCTTGTATAACCACTTTCTGCCAATTTTTTGGGGACACTGAAAGGTTTTATCGTGTAAGTACTGCCTATTGCGGAGAAAAACTTATAAATAAGTATGACAGCGACTATCACTTTGGCGGTGTGCATGAGCAGATGAGAACCTGCTATGAATGCTTCTTTAAGAGCAATTAATTTGCCCGTTTTGATAAAACGGCGCATGCGCCTAACGAATAGAGTTAATGATGTCATTTTGGGGACGTTTTTATGGGTTATCAAAATTATTAAAATGAACTAAATGTCATTCATTTTCAATGCACATTTGATTTCAAACTTTTAAAAAGCTCAATAGTGGCTTTGCTGGGAGCAACTTCTAATTTATGTTTTAAAACCTTTTCACATTCTTGAAATTGGCGGATGGCACGGTCTATCTTTCCACATTCCATATAACAAAACATAAGTTTCCTGTGCGCTTCCTCCCAACAGTCATCTTTTGATAAAATTTGACGGAGCGACTCAATTGCTTCCCCAAATTGTTTGTTTTCAATTTGATCATTGGATACATAGTTGAGAGCTGCGATATATTTTTCTTGCAACTCTTCTCTAATCGGAATAGTCCACTCCTCATGCCATAAATCTTCTAAAAAATCTGATTTATACATATCTATTGCTGATTTATAGCTCGCAATAGCGGCTTTATAATCGCCAACCCGCTCTAATTGCTTCGCCTGCTCAAAATATTGCATGAATAAATGCACATCAGACTGAATGTTGGGATTAGAGTTGATGCTAAAGCAGTCATTCTGAAAGACTATTATTTCAAAATTGAAAATGGGTTGAAAATGCCGCCGTAGATGCGTCACCGTCACATTTAGGTTGTTCCGACCACTATCAGGCGAGAAATCATGCCAGAAGCGGCGTTGAAATTTATCCCGATGAATAGATGTTTTTTTGTGAAAAAGCAGATAGGCTAAAACGGATTTTAATCGAGTACCCTTAGGACTTTGTACTTTTTTACCGTGTGTACTCATCCGCAAAACACCGAAAAAGTGGATAAATAAATCAGAATCTTGTTCATTTTCAACCAATGAAGGGTGCATTCGAACTGACGAAGGCATAAAACCCACTTCTTGACCTAAGCCAAAGAGGGATAAAAAAGAAGATAAAGGCTTCTTTTCATCAGTTGATTCAAGATAATAACGTACGATAGTACTCAACTCCTCGTTACCAAAAGGAGGAATAAGGTAGTCTGTAACACCATCTCGCCATGATTGGACAATCTGAGTAATCGACAGCTGTTTTTCAAGGGCGATTAAAATAATGGGTGTGTTTGGGAAATGGTTGCGGAGGGGGTATATTTTATTGAGCCCCTCTTCCTCTCGCTCGGTTTCAAGATTGACAAAAATAAGGTGTGCTTCACCCAAGAAATCCAATTTGTCCGTTGGAAAACTGTACGGAAGCTCCATTAACTCATGGGTAAAATTATCCAAAAGTTTCATTGCCTTAGTTGTCAAGTGCTTTTCGCCTAAAATGTAAATTTTTTTGGGGAACATTTGATTGCGGTTTTTTTGATATAATTAATAATTACGTTTCAAAACCGTTTTCTCAAAGTAAGTTTGATAGAGAAAATTGTTAAAATATGGTGTAGGGTCCACTTCGGTAAAGGCTAAATGATATTACTCTAATCTGTGGTATGAGTTTTGTTTGACAAAACAATGATAGACGACATGTGTTTTATTTTTAGAGTTAACGTTATATAAGTAGGCGTAAAGAAATAAACCTACCTACCAGCAGGCAGGCGCTGCTATTGTCGGGTTTTAAAATGTAAAAAATGCGAAGCAAAGCGGAGTATTTTTTACATTTTAAAGAGCCGACTTAAAAAGATAGCAGTGTTTATTTTAGCCAAACTACTTATCATGAATGACATTACAAATTTAATCAATTTATTGAAAAAAAAATAAGTTTCACATTACATTAACAAAATATTTTTAAAAATGAAAATATCATTCAATATTAACGATGGAGAGCTGCGCCACAATTGCAAAGGACACAGAGAAGGCGACGAAATCGTTTTCACTTGCCCATCTTGCCCAGATTATGAAAGACGCATCAACATCCATACGGGTAAAATGAAAACCCGCGCAACTGAAAACCCCGAGATATTGCACATCGGAACTTTTCAACCGGCGGGTTGGGATATGGATTCTAATTCGGGGTTAAACTAAATTCAATCGCATTAATTTAGAAAAAATACGCCCAGCAAGAGCCTTTCAGATTCATTACTTCTTGATTTTGACCGGATACCCAAGCTGAAGCTTCAAGGCGATATGTACCTGATTCGGGTAGAGCCATCGGTGAAAAAGAGAAAACTATTTTGCTTTTATCTTCATTCGGGATAGCCTCCACATTTTGAAACCTTGAGGTATGCTTAGTATCAGCTTGTAAAGCGGTGATTTCTGAACCAATAATGCGCCCTTCAAAGTTTTTGACCATTTCAGGTAAATCCATAGTCAATTTTACTGAGGGGGTCGCTCTGCTGTTAACATTTTTCTCTATCAAAAGCACTTGACTTTCATAATCTACTTTGTGGTTACCGACTTCTTTAGGTGCTGCTGTTTTGACTTCTTTTACTGGCACGGGGGGAGCTACTTCTATCCCTTTTGATTCGGTAACTGCATCACTTTCATCTTGAAATTGTCCTTCAAGATTTTGGCGAATAAACCCCATAATTACTTGATTATCAATGCCTTGAAATGTTATGCCTGACTTACTATCAGCCATATCTTCGATGCGCCCACTCAGATTATTATCGTCCGCATTTTTATAAAAATAAACGCTGAACCGCCGCCGAGTTGGTTCGTCATCACTTGTAATATCTGTATTTTCTACGTTAATAGATTTCGCTTCTGCTGAGACCAATGGATTCGGAGATTTCGCCACTTGTTTCAGAAAAGCAAGTGCCGTATCCGCCGCATTTTCATCCTTCATAAACGGGCTTCGTCCCACTTCTTGATTATTGCCCGCAATGACCGTCAGAAAATGTTGCCCCCCCTCAGTACGTTTAAAAATTCTGCCCTTTTCTATATTTTTCAATACCGATTGTAAGCCTTTTTCAGCGCTTTCCTCCGTTTGGTAGGCTTGACTGAACAGAATGGACTTCCCTTTCACATCATTCGCATGAAAAAACCAAGCTTTATGTTTTTTACCAAAAAACACTTCAAAACCGGGCTTTTGCGAGGGTGAAAGTTGCTCAAAGTCATATTGATCTTTGACGTTTGCCTTCATGATATGCCTTTTTTAAAGATGATAAAATAATGAAATAGCCCCAAATAGTGATATACTTGAGGCTGTTTCAAATTCTTCAATAATTACACTTATTGTGCATCATATACACTCAAAAAGCCCATGTCATAGAAAGCCATCAAAGGAATTTGCGGTGGAAGACCCGCAGCCCCACTTACTTTTTTCAAAGTCACACTTGCTACAAGGCGATAAAC
>JANMYC010000464.1:0-6599 GCA_031381715.1 Saprospiraceae bacterium | reverse complement strand
GTGGTGCGGCGGACTATTTCCGTTTCATGTTCTTGAAAAAAAGCGTATTCTTCAAGGGTAAAATGCCCAATTATGATACCTACCAGCCTATTTTTAAATTTCAAATCTGTTTTAATGCTATTTTCAATATAGGATGGTTTGTCATTTTTAGGAACTTGATTGAAAGCATTTTTACGAAAAACAATATAGTTTTTAAAAACTGCTACGAGTAAATCGTGTTGCAGTTTTAAAATAGGGCGTAACGTCTTATTTTGAAACGTTTCAATGGGTGTGCTGTCCTCTATACTGAGGGGTAAGGTCGGTCGCATCTGAATTAATTCTGTATCTCGCATGGTATTTTAACAGATTTGAAGATATTTAGTTGTCTTTTTTTCACTAAAATTTGCTTGAACAATGGGAAATACTGAGGGGGTACAGAGTAAATTGAGCCTATTTTTTTATTACAGAACTGGCGTTCCACATTACTAAAAAATAAAAATCCGAAGCTATCAAACGAGATAAAGCTTCGGATTTTTATAAACCTCAATCGGTTTGTTTTAGGATTCTTCTCCTTCGGTTTCTTCTTCAGTAATAATACCCAACGCGACGAGTGCTTTTTCAGAAGCCATTTGTTCAGCCGATTTTTTATTAAAATCATCCGCTGTGGCTATTTTATTACCATCTAAAAGGACAGCAACTTTGAATCGGTCGCGTTTTTCAAATTTGTACTTAGCGATAACTTTATAAGAAACAGATTTACCGTTTTTCTGGCTCCATTCCAAAAGTTGGCTCTTGTAATTGTCGTCGTAGGTCTCCAGTTCGTGAATATCAAGGTACTTTCTGAGTAGATGACGAATAACGTAGCGTTTCGTCTTGTCGTAACCACATTCTAAATAGACCGCTCCAACAAGTGCTTCTACAGCATTTCCGAGCATTGAGCGACTGAGCCTCGTGTTATTGTACTCTTGCAGTATCACATCCAAGCCCATTTTATCCCCAATCTTATTCAAAGAATTGCGTTTAACAATTTTTGAACGCATTTTAGTTAAAAAACCTTCATCGGAATTCGGGTATTTACTAAAAAGATATTCAGCGACAATAGTTCCTAACACAGCGTCTCCCAGATATTCAAGGCGCTCGTTATTGGGTGTCGTGCCGCCTGATGGTTTATCACTGTTACTGGATTTGTGAAAAAAAGCAAGTTTATACAGAGCAAGGTTGGATGGTACAAATCCAAGGATTGACTTCAACCTCCGAGCTAACTGCTTGTCTTTAGAAAAATGATAATTGTAAAGTTTTTTTACGTAACCCAAAATAAATTTGAATTTGATTGTTTTAAAAAAGCCCCTTTTCCCATCAAAAATGTAAAAAATTCAAAGAAAAGAAACTTGTGTTTTGAGTTATAAATCAAGACTAATTAATCTTCCTTAAAACTCAAAACATTTATAATCGCTTAAAAATAACCGTAGTATTATGGCCTCCGAAACCAAAGCCATTGCTCAATACGACATTCAATCTCCGTTGTTGCGCAGCGTTGAATGTTAGATTGAGTCGAGAGTCAATTTCAGGGTCATCGGTGAAATGATTGATGGTTGGCGGCACAAAATCATGCATCATACCCAAAATACCCGCTACCGCTTCTATCGCACCCGCCGCACCCAGTAAATGACCTGTCATTGACTTTGTGGAGCTGATATTTATCCCGTAAGCCTTTTCACCAAACACCCCTTTTATGGCTTTCACCTCTGCAACATCACCCAACGGGGTGGAAGTACCGTGCACATTGATATAGTCAACATCATCAACGTTCAAATGGGCATCTTCAAGGGCTAATTTCATACAATTGATGACGCCTAAGCCTTCTGGATGTGGTGCTGTCATGTGGTGCGCATCGCACGTCATTCCACCACCGACTATTTCACAAATGATATTTGCTCCACGCGCTTTTGCGTGTTCGTATTCTTCAAGTATCAAAGCACCACCACCTTCACCGAGGACAAAACCATCACGGTCTTTATCCCACGGACGAGAAGCCGTTTTCGGGTCATCATTTCGAGTACTCATTGCGTGCATAGCCGTAAAACCACCCACACCAGTTGCCGAAATAGTCGCTTCGGAGCCGCCCGTGATAATCACATCGGCTTTTCCTAGGCGAATATAATCCAATGAATTGATAATCGCATGATTGGATGTCGCACACGCTGAAACTGTCGCATAATTCAATCCTCTAAAACCATATTTAATCGCCAAAAGACCTGCGGCAATATTGGCAATCATTTTAGGAATTAAAAAAGGATTGTATCGTGGCGTACCATTTCCTCTTGCGAATTCCGATATTTCATGCTCAAGTGTAATCAAACCGCCAATACCAGAGCCAAAAATAACGCCACATCTATCAAGATTGAGCTTATCAGTCTCTAATCCACTCATTTTCATAGCCTCAGCTACGGCTACCATACCGTACTGAGTATATAAATCCACGCGGCGAATTTCCTTTTTTTCAATCGCTAACTCTGGATTGAAGTTCTTCACTTCACAGGCAAAATGAGCTTTGAACAAAGACGCATCAAAATGCGTGATAATATCAGCGCCACTTACGCCCCTTTGCAGTCCTTCAAGATATTCCTGAATAGTGTTACCAATAGGGGTTACAGCACCAATACCAGTTACAACGACTCTTCTCATAAGTTCTCTTATTTGGTCGTAAAATTAGAAATTTTTATACATTCATTATGCGTAGGAGTCATCTATTTAAAAATTAATATTTTAACGGATTACCCTACTCATTTAAATTATTAAAAATCAACAAGTTGTAAATATAATAGCAAATAAATTTATTACTAATTCTATCTGATATTAATTCAAAATTAAGCATATTCAAATAATTAAAACCAACCTGCACCAACTAAAAATCCACAAACCGATAGATAAGACCTTTCGATTTGTGGATAGTGCACAAGATTTTCTTAATCTATGCTTTCAATACATTATTTCGTTTGACTTTCAATGTATGAAATCGCGTGACCAACAGTCTGAATTTTTTCAGCTTGTTCGTCTGGAATTGATAAATCGAATTCTTTTTCAAATTCCATTATTAATTCCACAGTATCGAGTGAGTCAGCACCCAAGTCCTGAGTGAAACTTGCTTCAGGTGTTACTTCTGATTCTTCAACACCTAATTTGTCAACGATAATTTGCTTGACTTTTGATGCAATAGTTGTCATGATTCTGAGTAAAAATTTTGAATAAAATTTTTTATTTTGCTTTTTCTAAATTCGTGTATTTCAACGATTATAGCCGCAAAGGTAACATTTCAACGATATTCAGTATCAAATTTTAAATAATTTTTTTAAATTGTATTACGATGCCCAAATGGTATCTTCTTAAGAAATATTACACTTTTAGTGCCCAGCACCTTATTTAAAAGCTTTTTTATACCATTTTCTCAACTTTTTGATGGTTCTTTTATCTCCAATCAGAATATTTAGCGAAGAAATTATTATTTTACACCTCATTAAAATGCTCCATTTTAGGATATAAAAAGTCCAATTTCAAGAAATACCGTATTCATAACAATTCTTTTCTTTCTCTAATTCCCGTTTTTAATATCATAAAATCTATCTGAAAATTTGTCATACCCCCTCAGTATGGATAGTAAAAATCACCTTTTTTTTAAGGCTTCTTCCTTAATTATTTCAATCGCTTTTTCAACAATGGCATCTCTGCCCTCCAGTTCTTCTTTGGGTCCCGTGGATGCTTCCACATCAGGAGGAAAACCGTGTTCAAAATTAAAACCATCCACCGTAGTCTGATAAGTTGCAGAAAAACGATACTGCCAGCCATTCGGCAAATCCGCTGAAATCGGAATCCCCCCACCCCCGCCGGTGCGGTCGCCGACTAAAGTCACATTCGGTAAAATAGACATAAACGCAGCAAAATGCGTTGTAGCGCTAAAACAACCTCTGTTAATCAATATCACCACCGGCTTCGTGTAAGGCGTTCTTTTTTTAGCGGGCGTAGCATAAAAAGGTATTGGTTTGCTGAATCCATTGTGCGCCTTAGACTCCTTGGTGTACGAATAACCCACCAATGTCTTTTTCTCCACAAAGCGCGCCATCAGTTTAAAAACGGTAGCCATGGAGCCGCCACCATTATCCCGCACATCCAATATAATTCCTTTTGTATTTTTAAAACGCTCCATCAAATAATCCAAATCACCGTCACCCACCGAGTTTCCAAAAGAAGAGTAACGCACATAACCAATCGAGTCATTCAAAATTTGGTTAGGCAATGCCCCAGTCATTTTAAAATCCTTTTTAAAATACGTTTTATACACAAAATTGACGTTAAAATTATCGGGATAATCATCCTTCCAACTCCAGTTGCGGCTGCGGTCAGTAGCAGTTGCCAAATTCACGTGCCCATCTCGCAGCTCATTGAGCATACTTGATAGCACCATGAATAATGAATCTTGAGAAATATTATTGTCAACTTTGGGTTTGTATTTATCCCGAATAGTATTCCAATTAATGCCTTTATAATCGAAATAAGAGTAATTTTCATCCACCGTTTTCCAAGTCAAATCGAAGCAATTAGTGGGTGTATTTTCCACATCACCTTTCATCAGAATTCGGCTGCAATTCGTGAAAAATACTGAGGGGCCTAACGTTAAAAGGACTATTTTAATAAATTTCATTTTACTTTAAATAATTAGATTCTTTGTAATATAACAGCAAACCATTTTGAAACCCTGCATAAAATAAGTAGGTTGACCTAAATAATCGATAATTCTCAAGTTCGCCCCGATACCCCAAAGGGGGATTAAATTGTAAAAAAGCCATATTTTTTACCTTTTTTGAGGTATAATCCCCCTTTGGGGGTATGGGGGCGAACTTGAGAAGTGTCGATTATTTAAGATTACCTACTTAATACAAAGATGTTGATTTCACAGAGTTTAAAAGAGATTTATGTAGAGTTTCAAAACCACACCCAAAGAACGAAATTAGTATATTAAATTGATA
The DNA here is from genome assembly GCA_031381715.1 of Saprospiraceae bacterium. GTDB lineage: Bacteria > Bacteroidota > Bacteroidia > Chitinophagales > Saprospiraceae > JAAFJT01. The sequence continues at coordinate 1,599 of JANMYC010000464.1, read as the reverse complement.
TGATTGATTTAAAATAAACAAAAAAAAGGCTGTCCTCTTCGGACAGCCTCGTCAAGTCAAATCAAATTATTCCACTATTTCAGAAACAATATTTATTCGCTTCAATCATTGCTGCTGCTACTGTGCGGCGGCAATTTTTAACATTCACGGCTGGATATTTCGTATAACGTTTCAAACCCATCAAGAACGTTCTCAACAAATCACCTTCTGCAAATGATGCTAATGCATCTGTTGCCCACTTGTTCATGCGCGCAGTTGCATCAGAGAATTGTACTTTCAAAATAGCATCATAAACCTCTTGTGGTTGTGGCTTTGTAGTCATGCCCGCCAATTTGTGGACACGAAGCAATGTTGACTCGCAATTGAATGTTTCAGCCAACATATCCGCTGCATTCATCAATATTTCCTGCTCGTTGCGAAGGTCGATTTTGCCATCCATTTGCATTTTAGCAGCACCGCCTACTACCATTAAAATGATTTTTTTGAAATCTTTTAACGCTGCATATTCTTCAGCGTATTCACCCGTTGGACGCTCCATTGAAGGCATTGATGCCAATTCTTTTTGTACTGCCCACGCTGGTCCTACTATATCCAATTCGCCTTTCATCGCTTTTTTCAAAAGCATATCCACGCTCAAAAGGCGATTAATTTCATTTGTAGCTTCATAAATACGGTTGATACGGCTATCGCGGTAAGCCCGTGCTGCACCATACTCCTCAGAAAAACCGATACCGCCGTGTATTTGTAGATTCTCATCCACCACATAATCTAACGCCTCCGAACCAATGAATTTAATCAAAGCACATTCAATCGCATATTCCTCAGCAGCTTCCAAAGTTGCTTCTGCGTAGGACATTCCTTCCTCTTTCAAAGTAGCAATTTTCTCTTGCATTAAATGTGAAATACGGTATTGAGACGAATCTCCAACGAATATTTTAATCGCCATTTCAGCTATTTTATATTGAATAGCGCCAAATTTAGCAATTGGCGTTTTGAATTGAACGCGCTCATTGGCATATCTCACGCCCATTTCAGTCACCGCTTTTGCACCACCTAAGCACAAAGCACCCAATTTGAAACGACCTACATTCAATACATTGAACGCAATCAAATGCCCCTTTCCGATTTCACCCAACACATTTTCAACGGGCACTTTCACGTTTTCAAAATAAATCTGACGAGTAGACGAGCCTTTGATACCCAATTTATCTTCTTCTGCACCCATTGATACCCCCTCAGTATTGCGGTCTATCATGATGCCCGTGAACTTATCGCCGCCGATTTTAGCAAACACAATATATGTATCCGCCCAACCGCCGTTAGAAATCCACATCTTTTGGCCATTCACGATATAATGTTGACCATCTTCTGAAAGGTCAGCGCGCGTTTTAGCCGCCAAAGCATCCGAACCACTTCCTGGCTCGGTTAAGCAATAGGCAACTTTCAATTTTCCTTCAATAGCGGGCACCAAATATTTTTGTTTTTGTTCCTCTGTACCATAGTAAAAAATCGGCAACATACCGATACCCGTTTGTACAGCATAACTCACTGTAAAACCACCCGCAGGACCGAGTGCATCACATATTAATGTGTTGGTAT
>JANMYC010001069.1:0-7408 GCA_031381715.1 Saprospiraceae bacterium | reverse complement strand
CAAGTGTAGCGTGGCATCCCCAACAAAAAAAATATTATGCCTCATTCGCGGGCAACGCTTCCTACCCACTTGCTGTATTTTCAGAGAACGGCAAACGTCTTTCAGCTAATGACTTAGCCGCAGGTTTTGATGTAAGAGGCTTGTGGTACGACCCCACTCAAAAAGCAATTTGTGGCAATGCTTACGCTGAAAATGGCTGGTTTATGCTCATGCTTGATGACAAAGGCATCCCGCAGTCGGCAGAAAATATTGTTGCTGAAATGATGCAACCCGAAGAAAATTCAGTGGGATTAATGGAGCTAACCGATGAAGCAGTTTGTTTTTTACAAGGTCAGGAGCTTAAAATATACAAGAGTAAAGACCCTAATATCAAAGAAAGCTACCGAATTTACGCGGGTAAAAAAGTAAAACCGGAGCACTCGAGCGATGAAGATGAAGCGGATAAAAGCCTGCTTCCCGAACAATATAATTTGAATGTGGCGGTTTATACTTCACAAAAGCACGCTGAATTTGGCTTATTGAATGTATTAGAGCAACAAATTGAGCTACATGATAAGGATTCTGGTTTGTTATCTCAAATCCTACATTTACCCGATGAAGCATCTTTGAATGAAATGTTCAATTTTGCTTATGCCAACGGTATTTATTGGCTTTTTGATAAAGAGAACCGCAAGTGGGTAGGATATAAGTAGGCGTTTAGAAATAATCGATAATTTCTGTCGGGCTTAAAATTGTAGAAAATACGGAGCAAAGCGGAGAATTTTCTATAATTTTGAGAACCGACTTAAAAAGAAATTGTCGGTTATTTTAGCCCAACTACTTAAATAAACATTTACATATCAAAATGTGTTTTAAAAAATCTGGAATATCGCATTTTTTGGTCTTGTATTTGCCTTGAGTGAATATCATAAATTATAAAAGAGAGTGTTAAATATCCATTAAATCTGGGAAGAATAGCTATAAAATTCCACAGATTGATTTAATTTTACGCTCGGAAACCAAAACGATTATTTTTTCAATCTTACTAAGTCATTGATTATCAAATGTTTAAGAAATTTAAAATCACCCAAATCAAAGCAATCCCCCTCAGTATCGTATTCATTTTATTCTTCATAACAGCGCACGCGCAGTATTCAGTACATAATAACATATCAGGTCATCAGCGTATTTTCATTCAAAAAATGAATGAAGTCCAGCCGACTGTTATGGCAGATGGTGTACTCAAATTTGGTAAAACATTCCTCGGTGATGCTTATCCGAAAGCTAAAAAAGCCGCAGTGCGTCAATCAGACGGTACCCGTCAGTATTTATCTACTTCCAATGAGGAATTGGATGTGAATTTGACCCAATTCAACTGCGTGACTTTCGTGGAAAACATGATTGCCCTCACTCAAACGCGCCTTTCATCAAATCCTAATTTTGAATATTTCAAGCAGAATTTGGCTAATATTCGATACAGAAACGGTGTGATTGATTACGCATCCCGCTTGCATTATTTTTCAGATTGGTTGTATGAAAATGAAAAACGCGGTATTTTGACCAATATCACGCAAGAAATAGGCGGGCAACCTTTCAATAAAAATGTGAGTTACCTCAGCTCAAGTAAAAATGTATTGACAAAAAATAAGTCCAATTACACGACATTTGTCAGTATGAAAAAGGTAGAGAAAGAAATTTCTTCTCGCCCAAAATACTTCATTCCCAAAGACAGGATTCCGGAAGTAGAGTCAAAAATAAAAAATGGCGATATTATCGGCATCACCAACCGGTTAGAAGGCATGGATATGGCACACACAGGCTTCGCTATTTGGCGCAATGGTCAGCTATATTTGATGCATGCATCATCACAATACCACCGAGTTGTCATTTCAAGCAAGCCCCTAAAGGATTATTTAGCCGGCAATAAATTGCAGACGGGAATTATGGTGGGTCGTTTGAATTAATTTTCAAAGATTGTTTTATATAAAAAGAAGCCCAATTGAGTCTTGAAGGATTTAATTGGGCTTTATTGTTACTTAAAATCTGAATATCAACTCCGCTCAACAGTGAGGTTAAATATATTTTCCAATCCTTTCAAATTTTTTAACAATAAAAATTTGTAATAATCATAAATATAGTTTTACTTTGAATTTCAAAGTACTTTATATAATCAATAAACCTTATCAAAATGGAATTGGAAAATAAAATCCCTACATCTGACATAAGCTCCGATTTACAAGATGTAGATCAGACCTTAAAACAACCCCTCACAGGCTTTCAACGCTTCTTATTTCCACTCAAAGACCAGTATTTTACGATTGGATTGGTTTTCATTGCCCTCTCAATCATGTCATTTATAGCTACCGAAAATACATCGACTTGGATGGATATATTTTCCTATTGTTTCGTTTTTTGCTTCGGGCTATCGTTGTTGTATGCTTTCATTTTATGGCAAGCAGGGCGTCTAAAATGGATTTTTGCTTCCAAAGCAGAACATTATTCCACTTCGATGCTCTATCTTGTATTATGGTTAATCAGCTGTTTTGCGTTGAATCGGACGCTCACTATTTTTAATGAAGCAGCGGATTGGTGGTCAGCGATGATAGTCACTTCCTCCACCGCTTGCATCGCTTATGGGTGGCGAAATCAGATGAGTTACGTCGAAAAAAGCATTTTATACGCATTTTTAGGCGTCGCAACCTTTGTTTTCATCTATTTTACTTTAACACTTCTGCCTGTAACTTTAATAGGTAGCATCGTTGCGTGGTTCTTTGGTATATCCTTACACGCGTGGGTTCCCTTCGTTTTTACTGTTTATTTGGGCTTTATACTGAGGGGGGGCTGGTTAGAACACAAAGCCAATAGAATAGGCATGAGCATAGGCATCCTTCTCCCGATTGTCGCATTGGGGATATTTTCTGTTGCTTGGAAAAGCAGAATAAATAGCATCAAAAAAATTCAAGACTTAAGTCGTTTTGAAGGAAATACGGCGTTGCCAAACGCCATTCTTCTCAGCCAACAGCTACCAAAAGACATGGTCACGGAGCGTATTTTAAAAAGCGATTTGGTATATCCCATCTTTAAACCCCATGGCGATATTTTTAGCACCACTTCCATTTTTAGCAGAGGCGGTATGTTTGAAAACCAACAGCGTTTTGACCCTTTTGTACACACTGCAAGTATTTTTACGCTCGTCCCTGAGATGGATTACAACGAACGCATCCAAATATTTAAAGCAGTTTACGGTCAGCGGCATTTAGCCAACGACCAATTGTGGTCTGGGAATAATCTTTACACGGATTTTATTGAAACTAAAACTGAAATAGATGCGCCCAATCGTTTGGCTTACACCGAAAAGGTATTGACTATTAAAAATAATACCATTGGCGACCCCAATAATCAAGGTGAAGCCATCTATACATTTATGTTGCCCGAGGGTTCAGTAGTCTCCTCGCTGTCACTTTGGGTCAATGGCGTAGAAGAAAAAGCACTTTTGACAACCCGCTCTAAAGCGGATAGTGCTTACCGAACCATCGTCGGTCAGGAAAGAAGAGACCCCTCAGTAGTTCACTGGCAAGAAGGCAATCAGGTGACAGTAAGGGTGTTTCCAATTCAGTCCAATCTACCACGCCGTTTCAAAATAGGTGTCACCTCTCCCTTGCGCCTTGAAAAGAATAAATTGTACTACGAAAATATCAATTTTGAAGGTCCTTCATTAGATAATGCCAAAGAAAGTATTGGTTTTAAAATATTGGATAACTCCGCTAAATTGGAAAACGCACCCGTTGGTTTTAAAAGCCAAAACGATAGCGCAAGCTACCTTGGCAGTTATTTGCCGCAGTGGGCAATTGGACTCAACGCGCCCAAAGTCTCAGAGGCGGTTTTTAATTTTAACGATAAAACCTATAAAATAGAGCCTTTTTCGCTTGAAAAACAAGCGTTTAACGCTGAAAATATCTACTTAGACATCAATCAAGCTTGGACTATAGATGAGTGCAACACCATTTTAAATGCCATTAAAAACAAGTCCGCTTGGATATTTGATGATACCAAAATGGTGCAGCTGACACCTTCTAATGCCAGTGCCTACTTCGCAAAACTGACCGAATATCGCTTTTCATTGTTCCCTTTTCACAAAATCGAGCAACCTGAAAAGGCGCTTATCATCACTAAAAGCAATCAACCAAGTCCCAATTTGGATGATTTGAAAAAGAGCCGATTTGCGGAAAGTGTTAAAAACCAGCTTCATAACACCGAGCCATTTAAAGTTTTCAATATTGGTAATAATACTTCAGCCTATCAAAAAACATTCAAAGAACTGCGCATCAGCCACCTTGTCAACGGCAGCGTGGACGAATTGACTGAGAATTTAACTAAAAATGAATTTTATAAATATCCTGAAGATATTTCAACTGTTGTCATTCCATCATCTGGATTGCGCATTGTGGAAATGAATCAGACATCCACCCAAACCTCCGAAGCACCCGACCATTTGTTGCGCCTTTTTACTTACAATACTGTATTAAAAGACTTGAATAAACACGTTTTTGAAGACGATTATTACTCAAAATCGCTCATTGACATGGCTGAAAAAGCCCACATTGTCACGCCCATTTCAAGCCTCATTGTCCTTGAAACCCAAGCCGATTATGATAGATTTGACATAAAAAACAGTAAAAATAGCCTTGGTAATGCTGGGCTCAAAAGTTCAGGTGCAGTACCGGAGCCGCACGAATGGGCTTTAATCTTCCTTTTAGCAAGCATGATTGCGTGGTTATTTTTAAAAAAGAAAATTACTATCAGAAATGCATAAAATCATCACCGTGCTTAGGGATGCCGAAAAACCATTCCTGAGCATTTCAATAATTTTAATTTTCATAAGCATTTTATCTTATTGGTTATCAATAGGTTATATCATTTCTGACATCAATTTCATTGTCGGAGCTTTGATGCTACCTTACTTGTGCATCGTTCAAAAAGGCAACAATAAAATCGGGTTTTATACGGTTTTAGCCATTTTAAGTATTATTTTATCTTTCATTTTACCAAGTCGTACTTTACACTTTTTCAGTTTAGCATTTTCAATTTTGTCTTTTATTGAAATGGCTTACGGCAGAGTGAATTTACTTCCTGCGTTGGCAATTGGCTTGATGTCGTCTTTGATGGCAAATTTCAGTTTAGTTTTCAGCTTTCCTATTCGATTGAAAATCAGCGTATTAGCCGCAAAAAGCTTAGTATTTATTGACCCAACAGCCTCCGTATCAGGTAATATTATTCATTTCAGAGGAACGGATTTTAGCGTGGATACCGAATGTATGGGTTTGACAATGCTACAAATTAGTATGTTGCTCGCATTATTCCTCATCGCTCATTTTCAGCGTGAAACGCATAAAAAAATCTCCCCCCTCAGTATTATCGTCATTTTAAGCATTTCTTTTCTGTTGAATATCGTCTTTAACCTGTTGCGTATAGTTTTGCTCATTTTATTCAAATGGTTGCCCAATATAGCTATGCACGATGCTGCAGGGCTTATCGGTTTGGCACTTTATGTATTCATTCCGCTTTATTTTGTAGTGAAATGGGCATTTAAAACCCATTCTAAAGCTGTTTCAAACACTGCAAGTTTTAATAAAAACGACACTTTTTTTTATATTAAAAATAGTGTTTTATGCGCTTTTTCATGTTGTCTCATCTATTTTTCAATATTTGACATCAATGATAAAAAGCCATTGAATAAAACGGCTAATTTCACCATTAAAAATTTAGAAAATAACCGCTGCCCGAAAACCATACTACCCGCTGGTATCGTAAAGTATGAGAACGGGGAAATATTGGCATATATAAAACCCATTTTAGGATTTTACGCTGCTGAACACTCGCCGTTAATTTGCTGGCAGGGAAGCGGCTACACATTTGGCGAAGTAAAATTGGATACAATTAACGGATTGGAAATATACACAGGTACTTTAAAAAAAGGAAATGATACCCTCCAAACAGCTTGGTGGTACGACAACGGCGTCACCCGCACAGCCAGCCAAACCACTTGGAGAGCATCAATACTGAGGGGTCAACCCAATTTCAATTTAATTAATATTTCAGCCGATAATGAATTAGTTTTACGTGAAAATATCAAAAATATCTTATCAACTAATTGACAATCAATGCCTTACAAAAATGCGCTCATTATTTTTATTAAAAATCCTGCTCTCGGAAAAGTCAAAACTCGATTAGCAAAGACCGTTGGAAATGAAAATGCCCTTGAAATTTATCTTGAGCTCTCACGCATTACTCGTGATAGTACGAGTATTTTAAAAAACATACAACCCTACGTTTTTTACAGTGATTTTATTGATAAAAACGATGATTGGGCGAATGAAATTTTTGAAAAACAGGTACAATCGGGCGAGGATTTGGGCGACCGAATGTCCAATGCTTTTCATGAAATTTTAGAGCAACACCAGCACGTGTGCATCATCGGGAGTGATTGCCCTACGCTGTCGGTGGATATATTAAATCAGTCTTTTGATTTGCTCCAAAACCATGATTTTGTGGTGGGTCCATCCACTGATGGCGGCTATTATTTATTGGGTATTTCAAGTGAAAAATACGAATTTTTATTTAAAAATATGGAATGGAGCACCGAAAATGTGCTTTCTGAAACCCTTCAGCGTATTGCTGAAAATGAAAAAACTGTTGCACTTTTACCTGCTTTGACAGACGTGGATGAAGAGAGGGATTGGGTGGATTACCAAAATTCCATCCAAAATTAAATATCGAAATTGAATCATTTAAAATCAATTTTTATTTATAAAATATTGATTTTCAGATACTTAAAATTTAATTTCAATAAAAAATACTTTAAATTTCAAGAACCCAAATTGAGACTTTACCTTTGCGACGACAAAAGCCTCTGGGCTTAGGTGTAAAACAAAAAATAATCTACCCAACTTAGTCATTCTATTTCCTTTACCCTGCTCTAAATTTCTTTTAAATAATCCATTATTCCTCAAGAAATTTATATTGATTAAAGAAAATATAATAACCAATTTGGGTATATTATTTTTAGTTTTACACCTTAATGATTATGTATGAATATCAATCTGTGATTCATGTCTGGTATAAAATTATTTTCGGGAACTAATTCTCGATATCTTGCTGAAAATATCGCTTTGGAATATGACCAAAAGCTCGGGGACTTAACCGTCTCAAAATTCAGCGACGGTGAAATGCAACCTGTTATCAATGAAAGTGTACGTGGCGATTACGTCTTTTTCATTCAATCTACCTTCGCTCCTGCCGACAATTTACTCGAATTATTGCTCCTCATTGATGCTGCCAAACGCGCTTCGGCTGGCTACATCACAGCTGTGATTCCGTATTTTGGCTACGCTCGACAAGATAGAAAAGACAAGCCGCGCGTGCCCATTTC
>JANMYC010001057.1:0-3610 GCA_031381715.1 Saprospiraceae bacterium | reverse complement strand
CTTAGCCAATGGTGTAAACTATCTTCTTCATGGTAAAAAAGAGGATGTCCATCAAGAAACTGACCGCATTATTCATCCTTTAGAAGTTCAACAGCACCATATCCTTTTGGTGATGCTGTGTATTTTGGGGATTACAATATTTACTATTTTTAAAGATTCAATCTTCCCTGCTAAAAATATAGAAGTTATAAAGGAAAAAAAGGTAGTAGTACAACCTCCTCCGAGTACTTCTAACCCTTTAACTTGGGAAGTAGAAATCCCCACGGCGGTGAATGTAAGCGATTTGCCACCCAAATTAATTACTCAAATGTCGGCTTTGTATCCAGATGTTGAGCCTAATTTTTATCGTTGGTTCCGCACACCCAAGGGTTGGAGTGCTTATTATGACGTTAAAAAGGCAAAAGTGAAGTTTAGTACTGAGGGGTATTGGTTAGAGACTGAAGAAAAAGATTTCCCAATTGACCAGATACCTGAATATTTACTTGCAAGGGTAAAAATGGCATATACCAGTTACACCTTAATTAGTTGTGAGCTTGAAACATTATCCTCTGGTAAATATTATGAACTTACCTTGAAAAGAAATCGCCCTGATAAAGTCAATGAAGAATTTAATGTTTATTTAAGTGAAAAGGCAAATAATTACGCGAATCTTTACGAGGGTGACGGGTATTAAACCTTTTAAAAAGCGGTTTATACTGAGGAGTGTCATTTCATTAATGATAAAAATTGAGAAGCCTCCCACCGAATATTTCGGTAGAGAGGCCATCCCAAAAACCAATTTCTTTATTATGTTAGATGTAATTTGTCAATAAGTAATCACTTCAAATATCTTAAATCAATAATCATTATTCGATATTCGTTAGTTTCTATATCTTTTAGCACCTCTTTCAATTTTCTTTTCAGCTTTACTGATTTCAATCCCCAAAGTGACTTCATGTGCCGTGCGCTCATAAGACTTGAATTCCGCAAGAGAGCTATTATAAGAATAATAAATTGAAAAACTCGGTTGTTTTGTACCTACTAAAAAGCCCACTTGTCCACTTTTACCCGGACGTACTTGCAGTGCAGTAACAAGTTTATTTTCAAAAAGGCTTGCTTTAAAATTTGCATCCACTTCAAATGAAGATTTATATACTTTACGAAATTGTATCGAAGGCTCAAACGTAATTTGACTCTTCGTGATACGATATCCGCCCATTAATATAAATTGCTTGAAAAGTGTTCTTTCATTCTTAGTATTATCTATTTCACCCAAAGGTATGCGCGCTAAGTTAGGCACCGTTAGAGAAACAATAATTTTATCGTCAAATAAAGCAGTTGCTCCAAATGCCGCATCGAAATAAGTAACACCTTTAATCCTATCCGTGACTACTTGGTCATTTTTATCATTCAAAGGATTCAATGTCGGGTCATTGATTGAAGCGTCCATTCTACTACGGCTAAATTCAGTAGAAAAACCCGCACTCCATTTGATGCCTTTACCCGCGTAGCGATAAGCATAATTCAATTGACCTTTAAATCTGTTCATTGGTCCAAAATTTTCGGAAAGAATGACGCCTCCCAAACCTACCTTTTCAGTGACGGGTAAATCAACTGTCAAGGAATAGGTTTTAGGTGCACCCGTAAAACCTGACCATTGGTTGCGCATGTGCCCAAATATTTGAACATTATCATTAAAACCCGCCATTGCTGGGTTAATAAGCATCGGATTGACAATATAATGGCTGAATATAGCCTCATCTTGAGCTTTCACCGAAAATGAAAGAGCTATTGCAGCGGTTATTGTGAGTATGATTTTTTTCATCGTTATACGGCTTTTGATTTTTGAGAACTAATAACGGTTATTGATTATTGGTTATTAATTGTTGATTATTAGTCATTCTGTTATACCCCCTCAGTATAAATCAACAACTAATAACCAACAACCATTTATTCTATTGTCTTAAGATGGTAACTGTGTTCTTTTCAACTTGTTCAAGACCGTTTGCTTTGAAAGCTCGGAGAACGTACATATATACCCCTTCAGGAACTTCCTTTCCATCTCTTCCATCACGGCTGTAGCCTTCCCATTGATCGACATAGTTACTATTTTCATAAACCAATTGTCCCCAACGATTGAAAACTTGGAATCTCACATTTTTGTAATCACATCTTTCAATGATGAATTTATCATTTTTACCATCGTCATTAGGTGTCAGAACTGTAGGTCCTTTTAAGCACTCATCAGTACAAACAACCATGCCTACACCTGGGTCAGTGGTACATTTGTATTTATCGGCAACAACTACATAAAAAGTAGTTTTAGTGGCAACATTACTTACTCTTTTAGTAGTATCTCCTTTTGGAGTTGACCATTTGTAAGAATAAGGTTCGACACCACCCTTTACGTTTGCTTCGATAGCACAATCAACTGAAAAAGGTATAACGGTTGCCTTAATTTCATCTGGGCCTTTTACAGTAATGCTTGAGTTACATGTTCTTCCATTAGCACCAATGACGGTTACCGTACGAGAGCCTGCTGCTAATTGAGATGCGGTAGGTCCCGTTTCGCCATTATCCCAACGATATTGGAATGGCGGTGTAAGTCCTAAATCAGTGACTGTAATTACAGTTGCCGAAGCGTTTTTATCGTTAAAACATTTAATATTGTACAAATTATCAAATAGCGTATTGATTCGCAGTGTAGCACAACTAGAAGGTTCCACAGATGCTTTTATGGTATCATTAGCAGTTGATTTGAAACAGCCTTTTGAATCTGTTACTTGTACACTCAAAATAGTATTAGAACAAAGGTTGAAACGGTCGCGAGAGGTACCACCATCATTCCAGATATAAGAGTATGGCGCCATACCTCCAGAGATAGCCAATACTATGCTACCACTACAGTTACCCGCATCGTTTCTCACCGTTTTATTGATGATAATTTCAGAAGGTTGAGTTACTACCGTATTGATAGTCAATCTCTGTCCTTTTGAATCAATTATCGAAACACTATAGGTTCCAGCAGTCAATCCTCTAATTTCGTAAGAAGCCGTTCTATTAGGAGCATTACTGACGTTTACGGAATCTGTTGCGCTCCATTTAATGGTATAACCCGGTTCGCCATTAGTAATACTTACAGAGATAGAACCATTGTTATCTCCAAAACAATTAGCAGCTTTAGGAGAAGCCGTTGCATTTAATGGGCAGAATGATTTTTCAACTTTGATATCGGCTTTTTCACTCACACATTTATTATCATCCATAACAATAACTGAATAAGTACCCGCTTTAATACCTAAGCGATCTTTTGAAGTAGGACCATCATTCCAAGTATATTTTGGATTTGGAGCACCTCCAATTACATTTAGGATAATTTCACCATCGTTGCCGTTACAAGTTTCGCTTGATATTCTCGATACACCTATAGTAATTGCAGAAGATGAACCTTTTATTTCAATCTCTCCAGAAAGATATTTTTGACCAATTGCATCAGTAATTCTGATACGATATTTTCCAGCTGTTTTTCTATCAATATTTTGTGTTCTTTCAATAATTTCACCCGCAGCGTTTAACCATTCAAAACTGAACGGTGCTTGACCTCCTGTAAAAGTTGTATTGATAGCACCTA
>JANMYC010001046.1:0-10356 GCA_031381715.1 Saprospiraceae bacterium | reverse complement strand
GTAGATTTTATCAATACGGATTCGCCATGCGCATTGAAATCTTTTTTTGAAAACAAAGCAAATGAAGCCATATTTAGCTTAAAATAAACCCTCCTACCCATATCATACCTCTTCAAAAGAGAAATCCAAAAAGCGTAAATTGATTTTACATTAAAATTAACAATAATTTAACATTAAATAAATATACTCATCTTTGAAAAGCTGTATTTTTGAAAATTATAAAAACAGTGCACTGAAAAGAACAAACGAAAACTTGTTAACCCATTTATCTTTAAAACAATTCTTTTAAAACAATTCTTTTAAAACAATTCTCAATTAAATTTCCTAAAAGTTATGGAAACCAAAACTTCTTTCATTATCTCAACACAAGGTGAATGGGCAATCCCTGACAACACGCCCGAAGGCGTAGTCGTTCCTCTACAAGTTGCAGCAAAAGTGATTGTTGAATCACTAAAAGTACACGTTTCTATCGAACATCCATTTATTGGTGATTTAAAAGTAAACTTGATTGCGCCATCCGGTACCAGCTTAACACTACACAATCGTATAGGACACTCAAACGACAACATTAATCAAACTTTTGAAGGAGACATTTTAGACGTTTTTAAAGGAGAAGACATCAATGGCGAATGGCAATTGCAAGCAATTGACTTTGCTACTCGCGATAATGGTTCTGTAAAATCATGGTCTCTCGAAGCGGAATGTGCAGTTGTACTCACTAACTTAGAAATATCCGACGAAATACTTGATTCTGAGGCAATCGTTGTTTCTGAAACAGTTGCTACTGACATGGATGCCGCTGCAGAAGGTATCAATGTAGAAGCTGCTGTTGAAACGGTAGAAACGACTATGGTAGTAGAAACAATGGCAACTAATGTTGATGCTGCCGCTGAAGGCATTAATGTAGAGGCAATGGATGAAACTACTGAAACTATCGAAAATGAATTGACTCCGGACAATTTAAAAGAAATCGAAGGTATTGGACCTAAAATCGAAGAATTATTGAATAATGAAGGTATTTTTACTTTCGTTCAATTAGCCGCTACTGATACGGACACACTTCAAGATATTTTGGACGATGCTGGTCCAACTTTCAACAGACATGACCCTGAAACGTGGGCAGAACAAGCTCAATTGGCTGCTGAAGGTAGATGGGATGAACTCAGAGCATGGCAAGAAGAACTGGATGGCGGTAGAGTGGTATCAGAAGAAGAAGATTAACCCAAAAGACAAACTTTTAAGAAAAGAGCTCTGCGGAATTTATTGCTGCAGGGCTCTTTTTAATTTTCGTTTTCGAGTCTTTTAGCTTGCCTTCGCTGCGGACAACCAAAACAAGATTATTTTTTGCGGTTGCAAATATTTTAGCAAATTCATGTCTGATGCCTTTTGATGCACTTGTGATAAGGGAACAGTGTTAGGCTTCGGGTGAAAAAATTAGATTTAGAAAAGTTGAAAAAGGAAGGCATCGGGCGTGAAAGTGTAGCTTTTCTGAAGGGGTTGCGGTAAAAATTCTATCACATTATTTAAATTAGCATAATGGATTAAGATATTAAAATAAAACCGGTAACAATTTCTCCCTAATTCACTAATTTAAGTATCGTTCAGGGAAATTTCAAACTCCCTTGAACGTTTTCACCCTTCTTTTAATACTCACCACCAATTTTTCGCAAAGCGACTGAGGGGTCGTCAAATAACGGCAAACGGTCGGGTGCTTTGGGCAAATTTTTATCCGTTAAGCTTTCCATAAATTTCACAATATCACGTTCTTCTTTTTTGCTTAAACTTAGCTTATCGAAAGGCAATGTTTGGTTCGGCACGTCTAATCCCAAGCCAGTGCCGCCGCCTTTGTTGTAAAAACTGACCACTTCGGCTAAGGTTTTGTGAACGCCATTGTGCATAAAAGGCTTCGATAAAGCTACGTTACGAACCGTGACAGTTTTGAAAGCATGACGGTATTTTTCAGCACGTATTAAAGCATATTTACCCAAGTCAGCGTCCAAATTACCTTTTTCATTGGGCACACCGATAACTTCAAATTCAGTGTCCAAATACTGTGGGGGTACTGTTCCGTTGAAAATTGGAGCAAAATGGCAGGTTCCGCACTTAGCTTTACCCATAAATAGATTAAAACCGCGTTTTACGGAGGGGTCAATTTTATCAGTTTCCCCGCGCATGTAACGGTCAAAATCACTATCAAAAGTGGACAAACTTCGCAGATATGCACCTATCGCTTTTTGGATATTGCTGATGGATACGGCGTCGGGCTGGTTGAAAAAGGCTTTTTTGAAAAGCTCAACGTAGGCTGGACTTTTCATGAAACGCTTAGAAAGCGCTTCCATTTGATTACCCATCTCACGTGAACTGGTGACTACGTGACCCATTTGCTCTTCGACGCTTCGAGCCCTTCCATCCCAAAATTGGCTGGTTGCCAAAGCCGAATACATCAATGAAGGCGCATTACGGTCAACGGGCTTACCTTCCAAGTCAAGGCTTTTAGGGAACGACTCAGCAAAGGCTTTATCGGGATTGTGGCAGGAGGCGCAAGCTCTTTTAGCGTTCACACTCAGAATAGGGTCAAAAAATAAAAGTTTACCAAGCTCAACACGGGCGGGTAGTTCTACAAAGTCCATTTGTTTGTGGCTTGAATAAAAACGGGGATTGATAAAATCTTTATCAAAAATAGAGGTCGCTTCATCATTCCATGCACGTACTAAACCACCTGTCAATTTGTAAAACTCAATACCCAATGTCTTTTGCATTTTAACAATGCTTTCATACAATGGATTTAGATATTTTTTATAAAATAAAAGCCTATCAAATGTGTTAAAATCTTGATTTTCAATAAGATATAATTTCCCAGAACGCAATAGATTTTCAACCGTATTTTTAAGTAAAATATCTTTTTTTTCTACATTTTTTAAATAAAAACTCAAATTTGATTCAAGTGCTGTCCACGTCACAATCGCTTCGGGGACGGAATGAAATGCCACAGGTGAATCAAATCCCGTGAGGGAGAGAGAAAAAAGTTGAGCCAATTCAGTCCGAAATGCTTCAAAAACTTCACGGTCACTGAGGGCTTGTGTGGTCATTTGGCTTGTCCAGCGTTGGGCATAATAAGCGAGGTCGTTGATAAGTTGATGCAGTTTGGGCAATTCACTTTCGATATCATCTCCGTAAATAATTTCTTCAATTGGCTGAAAACCCAATGGCTCAATTTCCGTAAAATTGACAGTTTCTACTTTTGAAAGCGGAGGCCCGTTAAAACATTTTTCATTATCGGGTTCTAAATCACCAATAAGCCACGCTACTTTTTTATAAGCCAATCTGGCTTGTTTGAAAGCTGTTTGCAGATTAGTGCGCTCTTTCGAATTATGGTTATTACTGAGGGGTATCTTATTCGCTTCCGTTTTTAATGATAGCAGCGTTTTTTCAAAAAGTACCATATCTTTTAAATAGGCAGTTTGAATTTGCTCTAAGGGTTGTGGAGGGGTGTAAAAAGCGTTGATGCAGATAAAAATAGCTATTGAAATAGAAATGAGATATTGTTTTTTCATGTTCGCTTTTTTAGTTTTAATATGGCATTCCTTTTTGAATCCATGTTTGTAATTGTAAAATTTGGCAGTCGGGAATTTTCCCCGTGGGCGGCATTTCACCTTTCCGAATGACCCCAAGTATGCGCACTGAATCGTTAGTCAACCACCATTTTAAGCCTCCATAACCTTCAAAATTAATTCCTTTTGAAGCCCCTCTTCCGCTGTGGCAAGTGTAGCAATGTGTTGAAAATAACGTTTCAATCTTGCTTTTGTAAGCCACATTTTTTACGCCGCAGGTATCGGGTAACTCTTGAATAGTGGGCTCTAATGCCGCGATTGGTGTGTGTTGGCAAGCCGTTACCCCCCTCAGTATTAAGCAAAACAAAACCAGTTGAAAGACAGTTTTCATATCATTTGCAATTGATTACCAATGTTTTATAAAAAATATGAAGGTTTGAAAGGCTTAATTTATATAAATATCGGAGTGGCTTAGTAAAGCCACTCCGATTGTATACATAGATAGTTTCTTAAAATGAACTAATATAGAGCTTACTGTTTTACAACTTTCACGACTGCTCCCTTGATGGTTTGAAGGAAATAAACACCCGGATTCAAGTCACTCACGTTGATGCTATTAGCATTGCGGACAATACGCATTTGCTGACCATTTACGTTGTAAAGTGAAACATCCGTTGTTTTATTGAAATTGATAACATCTTGCGCAGGGTTTGGATATACTGAAAAATCATCTGTAATTTTCAACTCTTTTGTTGGACTTGTGACAGAAAAACCTGTGATAGCAAAAGTCATATCATTGTTGAAAGGTGGGTTATTTGTACCTGAAGCGGGACCTGTACCAGAGTTAGAATAAGGATGTTGGCTATTGATAAACATCGTTTTACCATCAGGCGTACTGACGCTACCAGTCAATTCGCCGGGTTGCGCTCCAGCTACAAACGGTTGCATATCCGTTAAAGTAGGATTTTGAATACTCAAGTCTACTAAAAATGCTTCGCATATTGAAAAACCTCCAGCCGTTGAACGTCCTTGTGATGTGCCATTCAAGTCTTCGACAACGACTAAATATGATTTCCCTCCCATTTCATGGATGGATAAACCATCGGGGTTGGAGAAAGTAAATTTAGCACCCCGTCCTCCTTCTAAAAATGGACGTAAAGCATTGCTGGTCAAATCCAACTCAAGTACACGCCCGTAAAAGTCGTTGATTGTATCATTTTTGACAGTTCCGCCCAAAGTATCTGCCCTTTGAAAGTGTAAAGAAGGTATGCCGCCAATTGTTGTACCAGGTTTGTAATTGGCAAGGTCGTTACCTGTTTCAGCCATATACAGTTTATTGCCTTTACCCACTGCCCACTCAAGGCGTGTAAATAAAGTAGCACCTTTACGGAAAGCAACTGTTTGGCAGCTATAAAGCGAATCCCAATCGCGGGGTATATCTAACCAAGAACCTCCTCTGCCATCAGCGCTTTGTTTATAGGCTTGAAGTTGACCATATTCATATTTATAGGCAGTGTCTGCTGCAAAACGAATAAGAGCTGATGGGGTCTCGTCTGCCATGAGATAAACGTGCTTACCATCTGGAGTAGCCCAACCACCTTCCCAACCAGCTCGACCCATTGCATGGCTTTTGTAAAGAGCCTTTGCATTTGGAGCATCAACGGCAACCATCCAACCGTAGTTTTGGAAAGCCTTAAGGGTACGCCCTTTGAAAGGTCCAGAAGGAATAACAACATCAGAAGTGTCCGTAAAAACACCTGAAATATCTGTATTTCTTACAGGGGTCGTTTCTTCTGCCGTCATAAACTGACCATTAACAGGCAATGTTACCCCTGCACAGTTGGTATAAGTACCTCTAACTGGGCGAAAATCAACATTCCAGAAACTTTGACCTTGGTAGGGAGCCATTGCCCAACGACCTGTTGTCGCATTTTTATTGACACGGAAAACCGTCATACCACCACCATCACCCAGAACAGTACTTTTAATACCAAAATACCCACTGCGCATTTCGTGGTTCACGATTAGTAAGCAAGAGTCGTTACCTGTTCCGAGTGGCACTAAGCCAGTGAAGTCGTGCCAAGTTTTAGAAACAGCATATTGTTTTGTGGTTGCATCCCAAACAAAATCCCGATTACCTTCAAACAAAACGTCCATTTTTAAAGTAGAAGCCACCCGAATTTCTCTTGCACGATAATTGGTATCAAGTGGTGGGAAAAGATTTTGAGCCATAATGAGGTTGGCAGTAAAAACAAAAAGGAGAGTAAAAAGTGATTTCATAAAACTGTTGAATTTTAATATTTACATGAAAAAAATATTTCATCTGACAAAAATCTTCAACAAATATTAAGTTAAAGTAAATCCTACTTTAAGTTTTAATCAAGAAATTGTTAAGTTTTTAGCTATCTTAAAAATTTAATATTGGCTTAATAATTACTTAACATTTACTGTTTTAAGTTTTTTTAAAGACATTTTATGCCTCAATAAAAAGCCCCATTTTGATGCTTTAACATCAAAACGGGGCTTTATACTGAGGGGGTATATTTTTTACAAATCCCCTTAATTCTACATTTTCACAACCCGCAGTACTTTTGAATTGCCATTGGCATTTACACGGATGAAATAAATACCTGCTGCTTGTAGATTAAACGTTTGGCGGAATTGTCCCGTTGTTAAATCTACAGGTTGAGTGCTTTCAATCAAACGCCCGCTTAAATCGAAAACGCTCATTTGGATTGTGGTCGCTTCTTTTAAATCCAATAAAACGTTTGTTTCACCATTCGTGGGATTTGGGTAAGCAGTGGCTTTGATTTTATCACTGATTTCAGCGATTGATGTTTGACGCTGACCCAAATATTCACGACGTGCTAATACAAGTGCTTGACTTCTGTTGAATCGGTCGCTTTTGCCTGCCATGTCTCTTTGAGCCGTTGCATTGGTGCTGTTTGGTTGTTGGATAGACATAAACATATACCGATAGTCGGGTGTAAATGTCATACCTGTCGGTTCTGAACCACTCGGCGTAACCATAAATACTTCCACTTTTGGGTTGGCTTGCGTGTGGTTCGGACGCACAATCCAGATGTGGTCGCGGCCGCCGTCTTGCAAAACCCATAAGTTACCTCTATCATCGAATGTCAAGTTGTCGTTGCCAACACTCCAATCTTCGTCAACTTCTTTACCGCCGATATTAACGCGGTAATTGTTCGTACCACCACCCACAAAAGTTTCAAACTCACTAATTGTCGTACCATTGTCTTTAAAACGATAAACGCGGTTGAACGGATTGCTTTTAACTGCAAAGTAGATTTTGCCATCAATTGAGCCAATTTCAACGTCTTCAACACCATTGAAAAGTGTTCCACCCAACTCGGCTGCCTTTGCTTTTACGTTATTACGCTCCGCAATTGTCGTGTTTGGCACTTCAACCCACGTTGCAAGTGTGCCAACAGGTTCACCTTCGGCGGTGAAATTTTTATAGACTTTTATGGTCGTGTCCGTTGTAAGAGATGTCAATTTCAAGACATACAATTTACCACTTGACAAGTTTTCTGCAACATCAGCAACGAATTTATACACGCAACCAAAGCCGTCATCTTCACCTTGATACACCGTTTTGCGGTCAGAATGAACCACCACATTTTCGTGGCTCATGCGACCCATTGCCCACAGTTTTTGATTTCGCACAACAGTTTTAGTGGCTGGATTGATTTCAACGTTCCAACCGATGTCAAAATAACCGTCTGCATTGGCATCAGTTGTACTTGTACTCTCTTCACTCGTAATAACCGTTCCCCACGGCGTTACTGTACCTGAACAGTTTGCTGCTGTACCAACAACAGAGGTAAAATTAACAGGTTTGATAGAATCTACTTTCCAAAGACCATCGTCGTTGTTGAAACGAATGTTACTAATGGCTACGCCACCCGGATTTGTCTCATAATTGATGCTCAAATATCCTTGGCGGCTGCTGTTACTGAGGGGTACATAACCCGTAAAATCAAAATTGGTAGAAACAGTACCTGCTACACCAGTATAAGCATCACCGTTTGACACAACAAATTGAAAACCATGTGTTTGTGGAATAGCAATCGTATCCAATTGTGGTGTCGGCGTAACCGATGTAAAACAACCGATGTGTTTGTCGTTGGCATCGCGGCAACCCAAATTTGACGGGTTTTTAGATGTCCGATTGGTTAATTTTAAATCAAAAGCAATGTCTTGACCGTTGCGCGTATTTTGATGAACTTCAACGGCAATAATGTTTTGACCGACTTGCAAAATAGATTTTGGCAAGTCATAAACGAAATACAATAGTTCATCAGGATTACCCACTTCTCTGGTTGCCAAAGTAGAATCTGCGATGACACCAGTTGGCATATTCGCGCGGCTCACTTCTGTTCCGTTGATATAAACAACTGCACCATCGTCAGCCCGCAAAGCCAATTGAATGGTATCTGCTAATTCCGTTAATGCTTTGACTTCAATAGCTTTACGGAAGTAAGTGGTCACGTTTTTAAGCGCGGCATTTGTACCAAAAGAAACGGTTTGACCAATGCCTCTTCCACCGTAACCAAAAGCACCTCTACCAAAAGCCCATGTCGAATCGTTGTAAACACGTGCTTTCCAATCGCCAACGGGTGCGCCACCTTTGTCAAAATAATTCCATGAAGCAGCACTTCTAACTGGATAAGGTGTTACAGGATTTAATTCAACAACCACTGGTCCAGACGTTGAAGAAAGGTATTCAATCACCAATTGAGCGCAATTTGTTGTGCTTTTATCATACGATTCTGCTTCGCGCAAGCCGCGTCCCGTAACAAAAAACGCCATCGCATTGCCTTTTTGCCAACCATTGCGGGCAGTCAATTTATTAATCAAAGCAGCAATATTTGTCGAGCGTTGGTCAGCACCTGCTTGTCCAACGGTTGCCCAACTGCCTGCGGGAACATTCCAAGCAACGGAGTCAGAAAGACGTGGGCGGCTCGAAATATTGAACGGTACTGAGGGGTTGAAAGTCAATGGATTATCCGCATCTTGGGCGAAAACCTGAAGGTTTGTTGGGTCGGTATTCTTGTTCGTCGCATCCACAGTGAACTGAATATACGCATTGGTCACGACGGCATTTCTCGGCAAATCAATACCCGTAAAACGCATACCCACCAATTGTGGGTCAATATTACCTGCTGTTTCTGCGCCCAACTCCAAGTCAGAACTACCAGCGTCCATTGAGCCCAATGTTTTTGTTTGATTTGCACCTGAAATGTATTCTTCCAAGTCATCATCTACTGCCGCAATCCGCTTGCTTATGATGGCTGTTGGAATGTACTCGACAATCAATTGAGCGCAATTTGTTACGCTTTTGTCATACGATTCTGCTTCACGCAAACCTCTACCCGTAATGAAAAACGCCATCGCATTGCCCGAAGTCCAAGCATTGCGGTTCACTAATTTTTGAACCAAAGAAGCAATATTTGTCGAACGTTGGTCAGCACCCGCTTGACCAACTGTTGCCCAACTGCCTGCGGGAATATTCCAAGCAATTGAATCTGTCAAACGCGGACGGCTCGAAATATTGAAATTTACTGTGGGGTCAAAAGTGACTGGATTGTCCGAATCTTGGGCAAAAATTTGAAGATTCGTTGGGTCTGTATTTTTGTTCGTCGCATCAACCGTAAACTGAATATACGCGTTCAGAATGCGTGAATTTTTCGGAATCGCTAAATCTGTAAAACGCACACCGCAAATCTGTGGGTCAACGTTTCCTGCCGATTCTGCACCCAATTCCAAGTCTGAACTGCCTGCATCCAATGTACCAACGGTTTTGACCGAGCCTGGCAACCATTCTTCCAAATCGTCATTAATTGCCGCAATCCGCTTGGTTAATACGGTCGGCATGAGGTATTCGATGACCAATTGCGGGCAATTTGTTACGCTTTTGTCAAACGTTTCTGCTTCACGCAAACCAGAACCTTTGATAAAAAACGCCATGGCATTGCCGGAAGCCCAACCTGTCCGATTGACTAATTGTTGCACCAAAGCCGCAATATTAGTGGACGTTTGGTCTGCACCTGATTGACCAACCGTTGCCCAAGAACCCGTCGCAATATTCCAAGCGATAGAATCCGTCAAACGCGGACGGCTTGAAATATTGAAATTTACTGAGGGGTCAAAAGTCAACGGATTGTCTGCCGCTTGTCCGAAGATGTGGAGGTTGCACGGGTCTGTGTTTTTGTTCGTCGCATCCACCGTAAATTTAAGATACGCATTTGTAATAAGCGCACCTTTTGGAATGGTGATGTTTGCAAAGCGCAAACCGACCAATTGCGGGTCAATATTGCCAGCCGCTTCGTTGCCGAGTTCTACATCGGAACTGCCTGCATCCATCGTACCAACTGTCTTAGTTTGGTTTGCTCCCGGCAAATATTCTTCCAAATCATCATTCGCAGCTGTAATGCGAACGGAAAGTGTTTGCTGTGCTTGGCTTACATAGGCGAGTAAGCAGCACAAAATTAAGGAGTAAAATGCTTTCATTGCTATTGTTTTAAGTTTTAATTCATTTTAAAACATGCGAATAAAGACACTGAATGTTACCTTAATTTTAAGTTGAGATTATCTTAATATTAAATTTATTCTCTGCTGAATTCCTTTCTTAAAATAATTGGTAATTGCTTAGCCAGATAGTCGCTGTTGCTCCGTTTAGCCACTGATAACACTGAAACCGACTGATTTTACACTGATTTTTTAAAAAATTACGTGTGAATCAGTGTAAAACCAGTCAATATCAGTGTTATCAGTGGCTAAA
>JANMYC010001017.1:0-1932 GCA_031381715.1 Saprospiraceae bacterium | reverse complement strand
CGTGGTATCCATTCTTTTTTGCGCTGTGAAAGCTCTTCATCCGATATTTTCACATCTAAACGATTTTTTACAGCATCAATTACCACGGTATCACCATCTTTTATTAAAGCGATTCCACCGCCTACATGTGCTTCGGGCGTGATATGACCCACTACAAATCCATGAGTACCACCTGAAAAACGTCCATCGGTAATAAGTGCGACAGAATTGCCTAAACCAGCACCCATAATTGCGGAAGTGGGTTTCAACATTTCAGGCATACCGGGGCCACCTTTTGGACCCACATAACGAATGACAATTACATCACCCATTTCAATTTTACCAGCAGTAATAGCGTCATTAGCAGCTTGTTCGCCGTCAAAAACTTTCGCTTTTCCCGTGAATATTTCACCTTCTTTACCCGTAATTTTAGCAACTGAACCGCCTTCGGCTAAATTACCGTACAAAATTTGGATATGACCTTGTGGTTTTACTGGATTACAGAGGGGTTGGATAACTGATTGGTTTTCAGAAAGAGGCGCAACATCGGCATAGTTTTCAGCAATGGTTTTACCCGTGACTGTCATACAATCGCCATGCAGCATATTATTATTGAGCAAATATTTCATGACAGCGGGAATACCGCCGACTTCAAAAAGGTCTTCCATCACGTATTTACCCGACGGTTTCAAATTGGCTAAAAACGGTGTTTTGTCCGACATGCGTTGGCAATCGTCAATCGTCCATTCTACTCCAAACGCTTTAGCCATGGCGATTAAATGCATCACCGCATTGGTAGAACCTCCTAAAACGGTTAAAACGGTGAAGGCGTTTTCAAAAGATTCGCGCGTGACAATATCTCTTGGTTTTATATCTTTTTCTAAAAGATTTCTGATTGCTGCACCAACTCGAGCACATTCTTCTTGTTTATCGCGACCAACTGCTGGATTGGAAGCATCTCCTGGAAGGCTCATTCCCATTGCTTCAATTGCCGAACTCATTGTATTAGCAGTGTACATTCCGCCACAAGCACCAGCACCTGGGATAGCTCTATGAACTACTTCCTTGAAATCTTCTTCGGAAATAGTGCCTGCCACTTTTTGACCTAAAGCTTCAAAAGCTGAAACCACATCTAATTTTTGGCCTTTATAAAAACCGGGTGCAATTGTACCACCATAAACCAATATAGCTGGGCGATTCAAACGACCCATCGCCATCATGGCACCGGGCATATTTTTATCGCAACCGACCGTGGCAACAATGGCATCATACCATTGGGCGGAAGCAACAGTTTCGATGGAGTCAGCAATAATATCGCGGCTCGGTAAAGAGAAACGCATACCGTCAGTTCCCATTGAAATACCATCGCTTACGCCAATAGTATGAAATATCAAACCAATCAAATTTGCTTTATTGATGCCCACTTTAATCTCCAGTGCAAGGCTATTAAGGTGCATATTACAAGGATTGCCTTCCCACCCAGTCGAAACGATACCGACCTGTGCTTTTTTAAAATCTTCATCTGTCAATCCTATACCATGCAACATGGCTTGTGCTGCTGGCTGAGTTGGGTCTTGAGTTACTGCTTGGCTGTATTTGTTTAATTTTTCCAAAATCATAAATTTTTATAAAAACGTATTTAAATTCTATTTCTCAAAAGTACGGTTTCAATCTATTTCACAACGGATAATTAAAAAAGATGTTACGAGATTCAATGTCTTTAAAAAGTATTTAAAATACTGATAATCAATATTTTATATCATTTCATATTGACCATCCAAATACCGTATCAATCATTTTCTATTCGCTTATGAATACCCGTATTGATAGTTTTATAAAACAAAAAAGCCGCTCTCAAAGGAGAACGGCTTTTTTGTTGAACGTTAAAAAAATATTTAATCATCAAACATACCTATACTCCTGTAATTGCGGTGTAATCACCACGACTACGAT
>JANMYC010000971.1:0-3190 GCA_031381715.1 Saprospiraceae bacterium | reverse complement strand
AAATCTACCGATACCAACCGTCACTTCATGTTTATCGTATTCACCCAAGTTTTTAGGCAAGTCAAATAATCTTAAAGATTCTGAAATAGTGATAGTTTCAATGGATTGCCATTTTTGAAGATTTCCATAAGTCGGTTTTTCTTTTTCACCCAATTCCTCTGGTGTACCAATTTGAGCAATCGGTCCATACTTACCCATCCGAACCAATACTGTACGACCCGTTTCAGGATCATTTCCTAAGATACGCTCACCGCTTACGCGCTCAGCTTCAGTCATCGTTTTTTCAATATCACTGTGGAAAGGGTCATAAAATTTAGAAATCATATCTACCCAATTCCGATTGCCATCAGCCACTTCATCCAGTTGGTTCTCTACATTGGCTGTAAAGCTGTAATTCATGACATTATCAAAATGTTTATCAAGGAAATCTACCACGAGCATACCCATATCAGTCGGGACAAGGTGATTTTTCAAAGCGCCAGTCATTTCAGTATCAGTCTTGGAGAAAATTTCACCCGCTTTATTCAATTTTAAAACTCGGAACTCACGGGGCATACCATCACGGGTTTCTTTTACTACATATCCCCTATTCTCTTCCATGATTTTAGTAATCGTAGGCGCATAAGTCGAAGGACGACCAATGCCTTTTTCTTCCAAATCCTTTACCAAAGCTGCTTCTGTGTAGCGAGCAGGTGGGCGCGTGTAGCGTTGTACTGCCGTCATTTCATTAAAATCCAAAACCTGACCTACACTGAGGGGAGGCAATACGCCTTTAGCATCTTCATCTTCCTCATCTTTGGATTCGAGATACACCTTTAAAAAGCCATCAAACTTAATAACTTCACCTTCTGCCACGAGCCTTGCACCGTTGATTGTTGAAATCCCAATATCTACAATTGTCTTTTCTAACTCAGCATCAGCCATTTGAGAAGCGATGGCGCGTTTCCAAATCAACTCATATAGGCGTTGTTCATCACGGTCTTGAGAAACAGTACGGTTTTGAATATAAGTCGGTCTTATGGCTTCGTGTGCCTCTTGAGCAGAGTCTTTACCTGTCTTGAAACGACGCTCTTGCGAATATTCGGGACCAAATGCTTGAATTATCTCTTGTTTAAAAGCGACAATAGCCGTTTCACTCAAATTCGTTGAATCGGTACGCATATATGAAATATGCCCTGCCTCATAAAGTCGCTGCGCATTTTGCATCGTTCTATTCACCGAAAAGCCAAGTTTACGACTCGCCTCTTGTTGAAGCGTAGAAGTTGTGAACGGTGCAGTGGGTTTACGTTTGAGCGGTTTTACATCTATTTTATTAATCTTAAAAATTGCTCCTTTTGCTTTTTTCAAAAACTCCATCGCCCCCCCCTCAGTATCAAAGCGTTCTGGTGACTCTGATTTGAGTGCAACAGCTCTATTTTGAGCATTTAAAACATTGAAAATAGCGTCTATTTTAAAAAATGGAGCGGCTTTAAATTTCTGAATTTCACGTTCCTTTTCAACCACTAATTTCACGGCTACCGACTGAACACGTCCCGCGGAAAGACCACCTTTTACTTTTTTCCACAACAATTCCGACAACTCAAAACCCACTAATCTATCCAATATACGGCGTGCTTGTTGAGCATCTACGAGGTCTAAATCCACCAAACGCGGATTTTGAACGGCTTTCAATATAGCTGGTTTAGTGATTTCACGGAATACAATCCGCTTGGTGGTATGTTCATTTAAGCCTAAAACTTTGCACAAATGCCATGAAATAGCCTCTCCCTCGCGGTCCTCATCCGTTGCGAGCCATACTTCATCGGCTTTTTTAGCTAAAGAAACCAGTTCGTTTACAACCCTTTGCTTGTCAGGTGTGATGACATAGTTGGGTTTAAAATTATTTTTTATATCGATACCTACACCTCCTTTTTCCAAATCACGTACGTGACCGAAGCTGGATTTAACGGTAAAATCAGGACCAAGAATTTTTTCAATTGTTTTCGCTTTGGCGGGCGATTCAACTATCAGAAGATTTTTTGACATTTAGTAAAGTTTTTGTCTAAAAGAAGGACAACAAATTTTAAGCCGCTTTAAAGAATAATCTATTGATAATCAATTATTTATAAAAAAATAGCCATTATCTATTGTTAAAATTTGTTTTAAAAACTCGGCAAAAGTATAAATTATTATAAAATGTTGCATGTTTTTTTTATTAATACTGAGGGAGTGCCACTTTATTTGTAGCACCCCCTCAGTATTTCGAGATTTAAAAAGCCTTTTTTACCATATTATATAACCGATTTTAAAAGCGAGAACTGCACTCCCAGAAGTTGAAATAAATTCATTAGGACGTGGTTGTGAAGCACCATTAAAAGATAAATCATAAGGCCACGGAATTTTAGGAAAAGATGCATCATTGGGTAAACCTTTATTTTTAATAAAAGCCTTTTTGACGCCCAAACCCATGCTCAAATCATAAACAATGCGCTGATTTTTGGAAGACGAAAACCATAAACCAATATTAAATGTAGAAGAAATGACATTAATGACCGTAGTGTAAGGCAATTTTTGCTGGTAAGCAAAGTTTCCTCGCCAAACAAAATCTTCCCTCTTATCAATGAGTCTTTTGTATTGACCCGAAAGGCTCATATAAAAATTCACTCCTTTGTTAAAATCAACTGGAGTGAGATAGTAGCGATAAGACGCTCTCAAACGGTACCCATTTGATTGTTTTTGAAACCCTTCCCCACCATTAATTATATAGCCGGCCTCATATTCCAAGGCGTGTTGATTGGCTAAAGGCTGTTCGGCATAAACTGCAAGGGTAAATCCAAAAGGGTCAATAAAAGCTAAAGGACTTGATTTAAGTATCCATTTAGGTATTTCGGATACCGCTTTTTCAGTTTTGTCTTCTTGAGCTTTTGATATTAAAGGTGTTATTAGAAGTAAAGTAAGTATTATATGTTTCATAGCTATTTTTTTAAGTCAAATTCTGAGATAATTTTTATGTTTTTAATATCCTTATAATCCAATTGGGTAATTTTACCAGCACCTATCACTAATAGTTGCCCGTTGAGCGGAATGACATCCAATGCATCAATATTGCTTAAAAAATGAAGTTGTTTGATACTCAAAGGGTTGCTCACATCCAATATTTTTAATCCCGCATCGCACACAAATAATAAATTTTTATCCAGACCGACCCCTA
>JANMYC010000452.1:0-2162 GCA_031381715.1 Saprospiraceae bacterium | reverse complement strand
ATAGAAGCTAATAACTCGCTTTTTGTCATGCCTTTCAGATAGGGTTGCACCATGATTTGAGCTTCTACTTGCCCCACAAAAGCACTGCCGATATTTGATAAAGCTTCCGCGCCGCTCACTTTCATCAACCAAAATAAACCTTTCGCTAAGACTTGAACGACACGCTGAATAATACCGAAATGATAGCCAATATTCACTAAAACGGCTACAAATAGTATAGTCGGAATGATTTTAAAAAAGAATATGAAACCGCCCGCTCCGCCAAATGCCTTGCTAACAGCAGGTACATTGATTAGAGGTCCAAACACAAAACCTGCTCCCTCTTGCGAAAAATCAATTACTTTAGTAACGCCTTCACCAATTGACTTGAAAATGGCTTGACCGATGGCTGTTTTTAAAATAAAAAGTGCTAATGCGAACTGAAGCAGTAATCCCATTCCGACAGTTCGGAGATTAATGGCTTTCCGATTGTTGGATAGTGCATAGGCTATTCCCAATATTAAAACGATGCCAATTAAACCTGTAAATCTTTCCATAGAAAATTTGATTGGTTGAAAAAAAAAGATGCGTAAAAGATTGATTTTCAATAAAAAAGAAGCAAAAGAGGGTATTTGAAACTCCATAATATATTGAGGGAATCTCTAATTTCGAAATTTCGGAATTGCCAATTTATCCCTGTATTCCAATTGTTAAATTAACGAACTCATACTTGCTTTGCCCAAATGTAGGAAATCATTTTTATTTTTTTAAAATAATTAAAAAAATTGAATTTAAAAGTTCGGAACTTTGTTGAAGAATTGATGATTTCTTTAAGCGGAAAATTAATATAATTCTCATCTTTGCGCTCATGATTCAGAAAGTACAATATCAGGATTTAGGTAAAATATCCTATAAAGACGCTTGGGATTACCAATTTATCCTTCAAAAAGAGGTAATTGACGCTAAGTTAGCCGCTCGCAAACAGCTTGCTGAGGTAGGTGAAGAGCAGCTTGAAGAGTATGTTCCTCTGCATCATTTGTTGTTTTGTGAGCACAATCCCGTTTATACCCTCGGAAAAAGCGGTTCAATTGACCATTTATTGTACAACGAAACGCAATTGGCTGAAAATGGGATTGAATTTTTTAAAATAAATAGAGGAGGAGATATTACTTATCATGGGCCTGGTCAAATAACGGGGTATCCGATATTTGATTTGGATTATTTTTTCACGGACGTACATAAATACGTGCGTTATTTGGAGGAAACTGTGATTCGAACACTTGCAGAATATGGAATTGAAGGTACGCGCATAAAGGAATTTACGGGTGTTTGGTTAGAAGGAACGGATACTTTGCCTAAGCGAAAAATATGTGCCATCGGCGTACACTTGAGCCGTTGGGTGACGATGCACGGTTTTGCTTTTAATGTGAATACTGACTTGAAATATTTTAATAATATCATTCCTTGCGGAATCAATGATGAAGATAAAACAGTAACTTCACTCGCCGTGGAACTTGGTAAGAAAATTGACGTAGAAGAGGTGAAAGCCAAGCTAAAAATACATTTTTCTGAGCTGTTTGGTTTTGAATATGAGGGGTGAAAATTATCACTAATTTTCGAGTTCCCCCCAATACTCCCAAAGGGGGATTAAATTATGAAAACTTTGAAATTTTAAAATTTTTCCAATTTAATCCCCCTTTGGGGGTATGGGGGCGAATACGAAAACTTGCGATAATTTTAAATTGCTAATAAAAACCTACCCGCTAAGTATAAACGCTATAAATAGTCAAATTAGTTAGAGGAAATTTAAAAACAAAGGCATTTGAGCCTTCATTATCGATGAAAAAGGATATACCCGAGCTGAAAGTGGAAGACATGGCTATCGTGATAGCCCCACCCGAAATAATAAATCCCGACGAAGAACTCTGGGATGCCTATCTGATTAATTTTAAAGAAGAAGCCATTAAAAATGTGTTGGTCGTATCCAAGGGATATGGCGAGGACGAGGACGGCGTAATGCGTAAAACGAGTACTTTACGGCACTTTTTTGAAGAAGTAGGCGCATTGGACATGATTAAAATCGAGCCTATTTCTAATAAATTACTGTGGA
Source organism: Saprospiraceae bacterium (assembly GCA_031381715.1). Lineage (GTDB taxonomy): Bacteria > Bacteroidota > Bacteroidia > Chitinophagales > Saprospiraceae > JAAFJT01. Next base: position 73 of record JANMYC010000452.1, on the reverse strand, counting down.
TGTCACATGAATATTGGGTCAGTTTTACTTATGACGGACATATGTACGATAAAAAATATGTGTTTGTGGTAGG
>JANMYC010000920.1:0-5294 GCA_031381715.1 Saprospiraceae bacterium | reverse complement strand
TTCCCGATTATTGAGGGTATTTGGGGGCGAGATGGTTTGGTGTTTGCTATCATGTACGACATTGGAAATACGGCGGTGGTTTTTGGTTTGGTCTATACCGTGGGTAGTTATTTTGCTTCAAAAGGGCAGGGGCATGGCAAGGTCGATTTTAGGTATATATTAAGAAAAGTCATGCGCCTGCCCCTTTGAAGCAAAATAACTACCCACGGTATAGACCAAACCAAAGACTACCGCCGTATTTCCAATGTCGTACATGATAGCAAACACCAAACCTTCTCGCCCCCAAATACCCTCAATAATCGGGAATGCAAACAGCCCCGTATTGAATCCACTTGAACCCATAGTCAATATCCCGCGCATATCGTTGGGATAATCCTTGAAAATAAAAAAAGCAATGGATAGCATAATTGTACCCAAAACAAAGGCAATAATGGGTATTAAAAACAAACTCGGCTCAAATTTAATGCGAACGGTAGAGACAAGCATCAAAGCCGGGAATGTCGTGTGCATCAAAAACTTAGAGATAATCTTACCCTCTTTTTCACTTATATACCCGAATTTTTTAATCAAAAAGCCAAATGTGATGATGGCTAAAGTAATTAGAAAGACGTTGTTCGCTTGGTTCATTCGTTTTTTTACTTTTAAAAACTGTATTTAAAAGCTGCAAAAGTAGAGATTTTTACTCAAAAACTACCTCGCCAAAATACTCTGGGCGATGAAAATCGGGCTTTTCAGTTGTTATATTTGACCATGAAATATAATGTGGTTCGGGTAGTTTATCACCACATTTGTAGAAATTAGCTCTTGACACTTTTCCTTTCAAACTCAAATCAAGATGATTTGAAAAGGTGGAGATAGGAATTGCCCACGTGATAGTCCAATTCACGCTTTTATCATTCACATTCCTTTGAAAAGTGGTAAAAGTCTGTATTTTTTCAATAGTTTCAGTGGATAAAGGCTTGCGTGTGGCGAGGTCTTTTCCGAAGTAAACCAAAAACGTCCCGAGGCTATTGCATTCAAAATTGTAGTAGCCTGTATCGTCAAAGCTGATAAAAAACTCCACGCACGAATCCTCATACACAGGCGAATTAATCTCGGTATTCACCGCTCGCAGGTGCTTTTCAGCGACGAAGTATTTTAAATACACATAGTCCCCTGAGTGTGCGATTGAAAAATCCACTTTCGGCGAATAGGGAAACGCTATCCACGGCGTATGACTGAGGGGGTGCTTTTTCAAGCCATCCATTATGGGGGAGATTGCTTGAATATCTTTTCCCTGAACTTGAATCGACAAATTGGGAATGCTAAGTGATTGACTCATAATGTGATAGAGTAAAATTAACAAATCTACAAAATCTAAAATGGACTTATGTTACGTAAGTTATGATAATCTCCTTAGAATACAATTATCCAAACTTTTCGTTCACTTATAATTTTTGAAATCTGATGAAAAAATTTAACATATTTATTCTATTGGCTTTTTTAACTACTTTTTTGTCCGCCCAACAAGGGGTTTTACAAGGCACCGTAATAGACAAAACCACTAAAAAAGCCTTGCCTTTTACGACGGTTTCAATAGAAAATACCCCCCTCAGTACCTCGACCAATGAGGCGGGTGCTTTTTATTTTAAAAAAGTAGAAGCAGGAACTTACAAAATTATTGTTAGCTTTATCGGTTACAATGCTTATACCGAGCAAGTGACAATTTCAAAAGATACAAAAACCACATTAAATATCGGTCTTGAAGCAGGTGCTTTGCTTCTGGAAGAGGTATATATCACATCTCCTAATGCGCATAAACAGCAGATAATCAGTAAGTTAGATATAAATTTGAGACCCCTCAGTAATTCGCAGGAAATTCTCCGCATGGTGCCGGGGCTTTTCATCGGGCAACACGCTGGCGGTGGCAAAGCCGAACAAATTTTCCTACGGGGTTTTGATATTGACCACGGCACAGATATTCGCTTGACGGTGGATGGGATGCCCGTCAATATGGTCTCGCACGCACACGGGCAGGGCTACGCCGATTTGCATTTTGTGATTCCCGAATTGGTCGAGGTGGTGGACTTTAAAAAAGGTGTGTATCATGCCGATAAAGGCAATTTTTCGACGGCGGGTTGGGTCAATTTTCACACCAAAGATGCGCTTGAAAGCAATGTGGTGAAGGTGGAAGCAGGGCAATTTAACACATTTAGAGGCTTGGCAATGATCAATTTATTGGGTGAAAAAGCCCGTCAAAAAGAGCAATCGGCTTACATTGCAACGGAGTACAATTACTCGGATAGTTACTTCGATTCGCCCCAAAAATTCAATCGTTTGAACGTTTTTGGCAAGTATAATGGTAAAATAACGGATAAAACCTACTTAAAATTAACTGGTTCGCACTTTACTTCAAAGTGGAATCATTCGGGACAAATTCCAGACCGTTCGGTGGATAATGGCTCAATTTCTTTCTTCGGTGCGATAGATAATACTGAGGGGGGGGCAACGTCTCGCTCAAATATGAACGCTGAAATTTTGACGAATACAGCAAACGGTGGATTGATTAAAAATCAGTTTTTCTATTCCAATTACAATTTTGAACTGTTTTCAAATTTTACTTTTTTCTTAAATGACAGCATCAACGGCGACCAAATTAAGCAAAAAGAAAACCGCAATATTTTAGGTTATAATGGCTCTTATTCAATGCCCAATAATATTTTCGGTAAAAAAGCGGACATGACGATTGGCGTGCAATACCGTCAAGATTTTACTAAAAATACCGAATTATCGCATACTTTAAACCGTACAACGGTCATTGACCCTATCAAATTGGGGGATATTACAGAAGCTAATTTGGGTGTTTATCTTGATGAAAATATCCCTTTATCAAGCCAATGGAACATGAATATAGGCGTACGGTATGATTATTTTAAAAATCAATATCTCGACAAATTAGATAATAATGCCAAAGGAACGGCTACGGCAGGGGCATTTTTCCCGAAATTTAACGTCTATTACACGCCCAATTCGAGTTTTCAATTTTACCTCAATACTGGTCGTGGTTTTCACTCAAATGATACGCGCGTGGTGGTGCCGCAACAAGGAAAAGAGATTTTACCCGCCGCTTATGGTTCAGATTTGGGCGTGATTTGGAAGCCCACACCGCGTCTATTGATTAATTCGGCTTTGTGGTATTTGTGGTTGGCGCAGGAGTTTGTCTATGTAGGCGATGCGGGCGTAGTTGAACCAAGTGGCAAAACGCGCCGAATGGGCATTGATGTGTCCGCTCGTTATCAATTGACCCCTCAGTTATTCGCCGATTTTGATGCGAATTTGACACAACCACGAGCGATAGGTGAAGTCAAAGGCGAAGGATATTTACCCCTTGCCCCTACTTTTACTTCAATCGGTGGTCTATCGCTTTATAATAAAACAGGTTTTAATGGTTCATTGCGGTATCGTTATATGGCAAATCGTCCTGCAAATGAAGATTATTCAGTGACGGCTCAAGGCTATTTTGTAACGGATTTGCAGCTCAATTATGCTCAAAAACGCTATAATGTCGGTTTATCTGTTTATAATTTATTCAATCAAAAATGGAAAGAAACGCAATTTAATACCGAAAGCCGCTTGAAAAATGAAGCACAACCCGTTGAAGAAATTCATTTTACGGCGGGCAGTCCGTTTTTTGCGAAAGGGAGTTTGACGGTGTTCTTTTAATGAACCGCAAAATGTAAAATTTTAAATGTAAAATATAAAAGTGTCGGATGCTCACTTTTGCGGTTTTACATTTAAAATTTTACATTTTACGGTTTATTAAAATATTTATATTAACATTTCAAAACTTAAACGACTATGGAAAACAACTCAAAAAGGTACGATTTAGAAGAAAGACTTATTGATTTTGCGGTTAAAATCCTTGATACAGGAGAATTATTGCCCCAAAATTTTGCAGCAAAACATTTAGGTGGACAATTGGTACGCTCGGGCACTTCTCCAGCTTTAAATTATGGCGAAGCACAAGCAGCAGAATCAAAAGCTGATTTTTTGCATAAAATGAAAATTTGCTTGAAAGAATTGAGAGAATCACAAATTTGCTTGAAAATCATAGCAAAAAAGAAATATATTAATGATACCAATTGTCAACCCGTTCTTAAAGAATGTGCAGAATTGGTTGCTATTTTTACAAAAAGTATTGAAACAGCGAGTAAGAAATCTTAAAAACCGCAAAATGATTTTCAAAGAACCTCAAAAGGTAAAATTTTAAATATAAAACCGCAAAAGTTGAGCTACCCGACACTTTTGAATTTTACATTTAAAATTTTACATTTTGCGGTTTATTTAATAAGGCGATTATGAAAATGCAACTACAGTGCCCCCATGCCACAACTCGATTTTGACATCATAACATTGGGTCATGGTAGTGGAGGTATTTTAACGAATAAATTACTGGAAACAGGCGTTTTTGACTTGTTGAAAAATGATTTATTAAATGAAAAGCACGATGGGGCTATTTTTACCATGAACGGAAAAACGGCTTTTTCGACGGACAGTTATGTGATTTCACCCATTTTTTTCCCCGGCGGAAATATTGGTGAATTGGCGGTGAATGCTACGGTGAATGACTTGGCAATGTGGGGGCAATTCCGAAATACCTGTCATTAGCGTTTATTATTGAAGAAGGTTTGAGGATGCGGGAGTTTTGGGATATTTTAGTTTCAATAAAAATGGCGGCTGAAAAAGCGGGTGTGCAAATCGTGATGGGCGATACAAAAGTGGTGGAACGAGGAAAAGGCAATAAAAAAATTTTAAACACTTCGGGCGTTGGTTTGTTGCACTCAAAAGCAAACATTGCCATGTCGAGAGTAAAAAAAGGGGGTAATTGCTTAGTCAGATAGTCGCTACGCTCCGTTTAGCCACTGATAACACTGAAACCGACTGATTTTACACTGATTTTTTAAAAAATTACGTGTAAATCAGTGTAAAACCAGTCAATATCAGTGTTATCAGTGGCTAAACGGAGCGTAGCGACTATCTGACTAAGCAATTACGATATTCATACTTAATTATTATTGAAATCGCCTTTTTAAAAGTATCCATATTCAATTTAAATACTGTTCTGGTAACTTCGGATAACTCAATTTAATACCTAAAAATGCCGTTAGGCATTCTATATCGGTAGAAAATAAATTATAAAGCCCACAAGTTCCGTAGGAACGGCATATTAAAATATGTTTTCAATATATCGTTCCTACGGAACTCCATAATAATAACTATTTTTTCTACCGATATAACATGCCTAACGGCATTTC
>JANMYC010000907.1:0-4027 GCA_031381715.1 Saprospiraceae bacterium | reverse complement strand
TTTTATGCGTCAAAGCCTCGGCTAATAAAGCTGTGCCAATCATCGAATGGTTGTATTGATACCCAAATGATTGATTCGGCGGCAATGAAGCGATGTATTTATTGAGTTTTTCAAGATTATAACTCGCATAAGGGTTTTTGTTATTAAAAATATTGACACCCGGCTCTTCTGGAAAACCCGCTGAATGGGTCGCCAAGTCGCATAAAACCATCATTTGAGGCACATCAAAAGGGTCAGGGAAGCAGATATATCTATGTTTATTCAATTCATCCGGTACAGTCGGGTTTTGTGGTGGCGTTTCACAGACAATACGCTGATAGTAGGGGACTTTTACCACGCCTTTTAAAATATCCCCCACTGGCTCAAGGCTGCTTATTTTACCTTTTGTTTCTAAAATAGCCATAATGGAGGTCGTAAAAACCTCTGAAACCGCACCTAATTCAAAGATGGAATTAGAATCTGGCTTAATGCCATTCCCTTTCAAGGTTTCGCCTAAGGTGAATATTTGCTGCTGCCCGTTGTGAATAATACCGACTACAAGTGCCTTGTTGCGCTTATCTTTTACATAAGATTGCGTAAATTTATCAATTTCAACTTGTGAAATCGTTTGAGATTTTACGGTGGAAACAAAGATAAAAAGGAAGAGAATAATTAAAATAAAAGCTGTTGTAAGCCAACCACTCAATTTCCAGTTGCGATATTCGGTTATTCTATTTTTCATTTTTAATAGTTTTTGTTATAAAATATAAGAAGCCTTTCGCTGCAAAAGTAGTTACCATTAAATCGGCTTGAACTGATATATATCATCATAACCTTTGAAAATAATCAGTCAAGAGAATGATTCTTATCAAGTACTATTTCCTTTAAAATTCTTACTTTTGTTTTTATAGTGCTTTATTATAGCCTAAAAATGGATGTTTTTAACGATTTTGTCTTTTAATTCAACGTTTATATCTCCTTTTATGTCTCCTTTATTTTATAGTCACGGTGAAAGTGCAACGGATGTAGCATCAAGATTGCAGGCTGTAATAGAAACAGCAGTGGATGGAATTATTACCATTGACGAAAGAGGCGTTATAGAATTCGTGAATACATCTACCTGTACTATTTTTGGCTACGAACCATCGGAAATGATTGGAAACAATATTATGATGTTGATGCCCCATCCGTACCGCGAAAACCATAATGGCTATATGCACAATTATATGGATACGGGCATTAAAAAGATAATTGGCATTGGGCGAGAGGTGAAAGGCATTAAAAAAGATGGGACAATTTTCCCTTTTTGGCTATCGGTGAGTGAGGTTAATTTGGAATCAAAAAGGCTTTTTACGGGTATTGTTCATGATTTGACAGAGCAAAAAAAAATTGAAGAAGATTTAGCAAAACTTAATATTGAACTTGAAGATAAAATTGTAGAACGGACGAATAGGCTTTCGGAAGCGGTTGATAAGTTGCTTTTGACCAATCAACAATTGCACCACGAAATACAAGAGCGCAAAGCCGTCGAGCAAGCCCTTTTGATAAGCCAAGGAGAATTGCGGAAAACCCAAAATCTGGTTGGAGATATTATCAGTAATTATCCAGATGGTACAATTAGTGTTTTAGATAAAAATTTCAACTACATTTTTACGGGTGGTGAAATGTTTAAAACCTTGGGGAAGGATAGGAAAGACCTAATTGGCTCTCAATTTTTACCTTATTTGGATAAAGAAACCATTGACCAAATTAAACAGGATTTAGCGCCGGTTTTTAAAGGTGAAATTATTCATGATTACGAAATTCCTCAAGAAATAGAGGGTTATTACTTCGCCATCGAGGCATTTCCCTTAAAAGACGGTGAAGGAGAGGTCAATCGAATCGCCATTTTTACCCGTAATATTTCTGAGCTTAAAAAAATAGAATCTGAGTTGCGCGAAGCCCTAAAAAAAGAAAGAGAATTGGGTGAACTGAAAACGCGGTTTGTGTCCATGGCTTCGCACGAATTTCGAACCCCCCTCAGTACAATTCTCTCTTCGGCGAGTTTGATGGCGCAATATCTGCTTACCGAGCAGCAGGATAAAAGAGAACGGCATTTCCATAAAATAAAATCTGCGGTGACTACTTTGACGGGGATTTTGAACGATTTCCTTTCTTTAGCCCGCTTGGAAGAGGGTAGAGTGGAGATACAAATTGAGGAATTTGAATTCAACACTTTTTGCGCTGAGGTCATTGACGAAATACAATCTATTTTGAAAACGAATCAGGTTATTATTGCCAATCATTTTGATGAAAAAGTGCCCGTCAAATTGGATAAAAAGCTCTTAAAGCTGATTTTAATCAACCTCATCTCTAATGCTTCAAAATATTCAGATGAAAATGCTGAAATAATTTGCAATACTGAATTGGTGAAAAATAAATTCAGTATCAGTGTTAAAGACCACGGAATCGGGATTCCAGTCGAAGATAAACCACACATGTTTGACCGTTTTTTCCGAGCGTCCAATGCCATGAATATCAAAGGTACGGGTTTGGGTTTGAATATCGTAAAACGCTATGTGGCGCTTTTAGATGGCACTATTTTTTTTGAAAGTGAATTGGGCAAAGGCTCTATATTTACAGTTGTTTTTAATTTAAAATGATACACGAATAACGATTCCACGGAAAAATAAATAGAATATGAGTAAAAAGATTTTAATAATAGAAGACAACGAAGATATTCGTGAAAACCTCGCCGAGATATTGGAATTAGCGGGATATGAGTCTTTTACTGCCGAAAATGGTAAAATTGGGGTAGAAATAGCAGAAAAATTGATGCCAGACCTGATTTTATGTGATGTAATGATGCCTGTTTTGGATGGATTCGGCGTTTTAAGTATTTTAAATAAAAAACCACAAACAGCGGATATTCCTTTCATTTTCCTAACGGCTAAAGCTGAAAAAGCGGATTTTAGATACGGCATGAATCTCGGCGCTGACGATTATATCACCAAGCCTTTTGAAAGCAATGAACTTTTGCAAGTGGTGAGTATGCGTTTATCAAAATCGGAAAAAATCAGAAAATCTTTTGATTCAAATAAAGACATTAATACTTTTATCAACGAAGCAAAGGGGACTGAAGCCTTAAAAAGCTTAGCAAATGAAAGAGAAACCCGCCCTTTTTCCAAGAAAACGCACGTCTATACTGAGGGGTCTGTTCCGCGCTATCTCTATTTTATTGAAAAAGGAAAAATCAAGGTTTCTAAAACCAACGATGATGGCAAAGAATTTATTTTGAATATAATAGCGGAGAAAGAGTTCTTCGGGCACATCCCTTTACTGAGGGGTGATAGCTACAATGAGACTGCCACAGCTTTAGAAGATTGCGAATTGACCTTGATTCCAAAAGAAGAATTTTTTGCATTATTGAATAGCAATCGTGATGTTTCCGCCAAATTCATTAAAATGTTGGCGGGAAATGTTGTTTCACAGGAAGATCAATTGCTGCATTTGGCATATAATTCTGTCCGTAAGAGGGTAGCGGATGCGCTGACTTTACTGCATGCTCGATACGGGAATACGCCCATTTCGATGCTTCGAGAAGATCTTGCGGCATTGGCAGGTACAGCAAAGGAAACGGTGATACGCACCTTAACTGATTTCAGAGAAGAGAAAATGATAGATGTGGAAGATGGTAAAATCACCATTCTGAAACCAGATAAACTAAAAATGCTTTTGAATTAATATGTTATATCGGATATTTTTACACGCTATTCTTTATCCCACAAAGCGAATAACGAGTAGCGTGTAACAAATATCGAGTAACAGAGTTAAAAACACAATGACGAACGATAATCACCCGGCGCAACAAGGCATACGCTCCATCAGGCACGGCATATTTGCCAACCTTTTTTTAGCTTTATTAAAAGGATTTGTCGGTTTTTTTGGCAATTCATTTGCCTTAATTGCTGACGCTATAGAATCCACTGCCGATGTTTTTACCTCACTTATAGTATGGATAGGTCTAAAAGCCGCTTCAAAAGCCCCTGACGATGACCACCCTTATGGG
>JANMYC010000874.1:0-3929 GCA_031381715.1 Saprospiraceae bacterium | reverse complement strand
CCCCCTCAGTCCCGCCTCCATCGGGATTTGCAATATTACCCATATTTATGTAAAGTAAATTCCTTCTTTTTTCGGGATTATTTAAAAAAGTATTGCAGACATAAATATCTAACTTGCCATCTTGATTAATATCAATAAGATTGATTCCCGCAGACCACTCATTGTTTTGCTTTTCAACGTTGGCTTTTTTAGTTATATCTTCAAAAGTCAGATTTCCTTTATTGAGATACAGTTTGTTCTGTACTTGATTGCCCGTAAAAAAAATATCTGGCAGCCCATCACCGTTCAAATCTCCTATAGCTACGCCACCACCATTATAGATAAATTCTGTATTTAGGATATTAAGGGTATCATTTTCAGTTATTTGATTGTTAAAATCTACGCGCGTTTTAGCACTATCGAGCGCAACGAAAAGGGTTTTTTCTTTATCACAAGCAGAAAAAAGTAGTAAAAACGATAAGGCTAATAAAATCTGTTTCATATAGTAAAGATAGAAAATAAAGAATAGATTACATAAAAAGCCCCTGTACAAATGTACAAGGGCTTTTTATAGGCTAAATACTGAGGGGTAGATATTGAAAATAAAAGTAAGCTAACTTATGGATTTAAAAAATTTTACTGAAATTAAATTTTTCAAAGCTGCTTAATTCTAGGGTCGAAACCAATCCCCTCAGTATGATATTAAGTGCAATAAGCAATTTTGCTAAAATCAACCTAATTTCTGATTAATAACCCGGATTTTGCTTAAGGTTACCACCGCTTTGGCTAACTACATTTTCCGGAATTGGTAAATACTCATCTTTACCTTTTACGAATCTTGATCCAGCTAAAGAGGTTCTTATCTTACCTTCTTTTGCTATGAAGGCATTTTTAACTACATCAGCGATACCCCAGCGAACTAAATCGAAAAAACGAAGGCCTTCCATACCGAACTCAATATAGCGCTCACGTCTAACCGCTTCTCGGGCAGCATTTTTATCCGTCCATGCAACTGCATAAGTACTGATTTTATAGTTAGCAGCATTGGCAACTCCATTTTTTACATATGTTGATTTAACTGCACGATCCCGCACTAAATTGACATATTCTCGCGCTTTTTCTAAGCTCCCTGTTTCTACCTCACACTCTGCAGCCATAAGCAGTAAGTCAGCATAACGCATCACAATTTGGTTCTTACCCAACTGCCCTTGTCCCCATCCACCTGAGACAAAATAAGTTCCTACTTCGTCTTTCCATTGAATGTTTTTGTTAGGCATCCAAGGACCACCATTGGCTAAGTTTCTAATCCAAGATGCACTTGCCGGCCCATAATCTTTGTAAGGAACTCCAACGCGACCAACTGTGTAATCCAAGCGAGGGTCTACTTCGCTGTTATCCTTGAAATCAGCAGCATTAGATTCGTGGTTTTTAATATCAACAGCATTATAGTCAGCCATAGGTAAACCATCTTTAGTTTTGAAAGCATTGACTAAACTTTGAGCTGGCTGATAGAAACCACAACACCCTACTGGACCATCGTTATGTGGATTCGTCAATTCGGCATCTTTATTGGCGTTTGCTCCACCTGTGCCATCACCTACGGTGTATTGAACAGAGAAGACTATTTCTTTACTATTCTCTGCTTCTCCGCGGAATATATTCTTGTACTCAGATATCAACCCATACTTTTCGCCGCTACTGGTCGTACCACTTGTAATACAGGCATCAAATATTGTTTTGGCATCAGCATATTTACCTTGAGTTATCAAAGCTTTTGCTAAAAAAGCACCCGCAGCCCACTTATTTACGCGTCCTTTTTGAGCCTGAGTCCCAGCAAGGTTATCATAAGCAAATTTCAAATCTGCTTCAATTTGAGGCCAAATACTCGCATCATTTTTGAAAGCTTTGTAATCTGCTGTACTTTGCGCTTTTTCATCAACAAAGGGCACATTATTGAAGCACCTTTTGGCTTCAAAATGATGAAATCCTCGGATAAATCTTGTCTCCGCAGTGATGCGTTTTTGGTCTTCAGCAGTAATGTCTTTAGCAGCAGCCAACTGTCTCAAGACAATGTTCGCCATACCAATACCATCATAACAAGCTCTCCACTTGTTACTTACTGAGGGGCTATTGGGTTGAACTTCAAAACGCTCAACTGGATTAATTTCTGTGCCTTGGTCAGAAGCCTCTGTTCCTTTGTAAGCATCATCAGACCGAACACCACCCCAGACCCAGTTCATTGGGCTCGTGTACCAAGCAGCAATATTACTGCCCGTTAAAGTACGATACGCCACAATTAACGAACCTTCAACGCCTGCCTTATTTGCAATGGCAGTCTCAGATATAGCTCCGAGTGGTGGTCTATCGAGAAAATCTTCTTTACACGCTACCAAAGACGACATAAAGACGCCTACGACCAATGTAGCTTTTAAAATACTATTTTTCATATTTTCTTTATTTTTTGTTTAAAACAATTTTTCGGCTTAATAGTTTAAAAAAATGTAAAGCCGAAAATTATGATTTATATTAATTCATTAATTATTTAAGAGCACATGTTACACCCACAAGAATTGTTCTTGGAGAAGGCGTTCTGAACTGGTCAACACCCATTTGCAAGTCGCTACCCAAGATACCAATATCTGGATCTGGTCCAGAGTATTTGGTGATAGTAAATAAATTTTGTGCTTGTACATAAACCCTAGCTCTACTAAATCCAGCTTTTTTAGCAACTGCTGATGGTATTGTATAACCAATTTGCATTTGTCTCGCTCTTAAGAAAGACCCTTTCTCAACATAATAAGAATTAGAGTTGACCCCTGAATAGTTATCGTTTGTATTCAAAATTGGTAATTTGCCAGAAGTATTTGTTGTTGACCAAGAATCATACAATGCTGCTTTGTCAACACCACCTACGAAACCTCTAAGGTGTGTCCACCACTTAGTATAGTTGAAAAGGTCGTTTCCATAGTTCCAAAATAAGAATGTTTGGAAATCTAAATCTTTATAGCGCAAAGTGATGTCACCACCCACTTGGAATTTAGGAATTGGATTTCCGATGAATGTTTGGTCTTTAGAGTCAATTACTTTATCTCCATTAAGGTCTCTAAATTTCCAAGAACCTACTCTCTTGTAAGGCATTGCAGCATATCCATCCACTTCAGCTTGCGACTGGAAAATACCATCATTGATGTATCCCCAAAAAGAAGATAATGGATGTCCACCTTCAACTCTCTGTACATTACCCAAACGACCCGCACCAAAAAGAATAAAAGAAGAACCTTCTGCATCAATTTTTACTGCTTCGTTCACGTAGTGGGTAAACGTTAAGCCGACATCAAATGAAAGGTCTTTCGTTATCTTCCCTCTTGTCATTACAGATGCATCAATTCCTTTGTTGAGCATTGTACCAACGTTAATTTTAGGTTGACCCACATTTGGCTCCAAACCATTGCGTTGACGGTCGACTAACAAATCTTTTGTCTTATTATTAAAGTACTCCAAAGTAAAGTCAACTTTTCCCCCAAATAAACTACCATCAACACCTACATTAACCATCTCAGCAGCTTCCCATTTTGTGCTTGGGTTACCGACTACGCTCGGTCTATACCCAATAGCAGGGGCACCATTAGAGCCTGCAATATCGTAGGCAGTATTACCAATACCTGCGTTAAAGAACGAGTAGGCGTTGGTTGTACCTACGTTTCTCTGACTACCCATTTGACCCCAACCAGCGCGAAGTTTCAAATCACTAATTGCTGAAAGCGACTTCATGAATGGCTCGGCGGAAATACGCCACGCAACACCAACCGCTGGAAACACACCATAGCGATTTTCTGGACCAAAAACTGATGCACCATCTCTACGAACTGTGGCACTGAAGAGATATTTATCCATCAACTGATATTCTGCTTTCCCGAATATTGATGATAGAGTACGAGGGGTTCCTGGCG
>JANMYC010000852.1:0-4897 GCA_031381715.1 Saprospiraceae bacterium | reverse complement strand
CAAAAAAGGTTGATAAACCAATAGTACAATTGGCACAAACGCCGCCGATGGGTTGGAATAGCTTTGATAGCTATGGTGTGTACCTGCACGAAAAAGCGGCGATGGAAAATGTTGAAGCATTTGCTAAAAAGCTAAAACCGTTTGGTTACGAGTATTATGTGATAGATGCGGGTTGGTTTGGTGAATTTACGCTTCAACAAGGAACCATATTTCCTGCCGAAAAGCACGCAAAAAAAATGAAGTTTAATGAGTTCGGATTACTTCAACCTTCCGATACTTATTTTCCAAATGGACTTAAACCCATTATTGACCGTTGTCATAAATTGGGGATTAAGTTTGGACTTCATTTGATGCGCGGGATTCCTCGTGCGGCAGTGAAGGCAAATGTTTCCATCAAGGGTACAAAATATTTTGCGCAGGATATTGCAGATACGACGAGTATTTGTAATTGGAATGAACAAAATTATGGTGTTGATATGAAAAAGGCGGGTGCCCAAGAATTTTACAATTCCTTGATGAACCAAATGGCTGAATGGGGCGTGGACTTTATAAAATACGATGACATTGTGCCATTTCCCGAGGAAGTTAAAGCTGTTGCAAACGCCATTCAACAGACGGGACGACCAATGGCTTTAAGCCTTAGCCCAGGCGGAAATGTGGATCCCAACAACCTGGAGTTATTTGAAAAGGCTCAAATGCTTCGCGTCACACCCGATATTTGGGACGATCAAAAAGGCATGGACGAATGTTTTCAAGGGTGGCGAAAATGGAATGGCAAAAGCAAATCAGGTTTTTGGATAGATATGGACATGATTCCTTTTGGTCAATTGCAATTGATGTCGCCAAAACCAAAGGGTGTGAGTGGAAAAGAAACGAAGAGTGAATTAGTCGCCAAAATGAAAGCGGGAGAAATTGCCACTTTTGAACTGTTGTCGGGTAAAGGATTTAACCGTTTGAGCGAGTTTACCAAAGACCAAATGTACACTTTTATAACGCTTCGTGCCTTGTCCGCATCGCCATTGATGATGGGCGGTGATTTGCCGACACTCGATGATTTTTCGTTGAAACTTATCACTGATAAAGAGATGTTAGCCTGTAACCAAAATGGTGTTATGGGAAGTTTGGTGTACGAAAAAGATGGCATTGAAATTTGGAAAACACCCAATAAAAATGGGAAAGGTGGTTGGATTGGCATTTTTAACCGCAACAAAAAGCTTAAATCAATTTCTTTGAAACAGGAGGATTTGGGTAAAGAAATATCAAAATCAACCAAATTTTTTGATGTTTGGAATGTCAAAAAGGTATCGGTTTTAGATTTTAAAATCAATGCGAATGGCGTGGCTTTCTTGAAATATTGAAATTAAAAATCAAAAACACCCCCCCTCAGTATTTCAACGTTTTTTACTCAATAATATCCTAAATTTAAAATATAGTAATGTCAATTCAAATATGTAATCGGTTTAAAATAATGCTGTTAGCAATGGCAATGATGGCTGTTAGTAGCTCCGAATTAATTGCTCAAAACAAAAAGGGCAAGGGAAAAGAACAGGCATCCAAGAATGTCCTTTTAGCCAAAACACCGCCGTTGGGCTACAACAGTTTTGACAGTTATGGTATCAATATTTACGAGGAACTCGCCATGAAAGAGATTGATGCTTTCATTGAAAAATTTGCCAAATATGGCTATGAATATTTTGTGATTGACAATGGTTGGTTTGCTTATCCTGAATCCAAAAAAGTAGAGGGCTTACTTGTTCCTGTTGCCGATAAAACCATTCCTACTGATGTGTCTTGTGATGAATATGGTATCCCAAAACCCGCAAAAGAATATTTCCCCAATGGTTTGAAACCCATGATTGATAAATTGCACGCAAAAGGATTGAAGTTTGGGGTGCATTTAATGAGGGGTATCCCGAGAGTTGCCGTTGAAAGGAATTTGCCAATAAAAGGAACGAAATATAAGGCAAAAGACATTTATACGACCTTTGATGACTGCACTTGGTGTACGTTTATGCACGGTGTAGATATGACTAAGCCTGGGGCACAGGCATATTACAACAGCGTATTCAAGCAATTTGCCGATTGGGGGATTGATTTTGTAAAAGTTGACCATGTTACCCATTTTCCCGCCGAAATAGAGGGTTATGTAAAAGCAATCGAGCAATGTGGTCGCCCAATAATGTTGAGCCTTTCGGCAGGGGGAACATCTAATCTCGATTATTTGACGACCTACAAAAAGACCAACTTAGTCCGAACAACCCCCGATATTTGGGATGACCAAATAGCCATTGAAAGAACTTTTAGTTCCATGCGAAAATGGCAGGGACTTGAACAACCAGGATTTTGGCCCGATTTGGATATGATTCCTTTCGGAGACCTGTGTTTATTGCGTCTTCCAAGTGTACAGAAACCAAATCCGAACAAATCGGCAGAAGAAGCAATGGGGAAAATGCACCATTGGTGCAAGTTTTCGGACGCTCAAAAAGAGACTTTTATGACACAACGCGCCATTTCCGCTTCTCCCATTATGATAGGTGGCTCTATGATTACGATGGATGACCATTCTTACAAGCTACTCACGAATGCTGAAATGTTGGGCTGTGTAAACAATGGTGTTCATGGAAAATTGATACACGATGAAAAAAATATAGAGCTTTGGAGTGCGCCAATTGCCAATAAAGAAAGACAAGGTTTTCAAGAATACGTTTATAAAGAGGGTTGGGTTGCTGTTTTTAATCGCTCACCCGAAGAACAAACCGTTGAATTAAGCGGCAGGTTTTTAGGTTTTTTGCAAAAAGGAGCTTACAATTTGAAGGATGTTTGGGGCAATCAATCCAAAGAAAATTATAAGAAAAGTGATAAATTAAGTTTTAAAATTCAAGGTAACGGTGTCGTGTTTCTTAGATATTCACCTGTGAAAGACTAAGGTCACTGGTGGATGTTTGGGACACCCCCTCAGTATTTTGAGCATTTTTTTAGTAAAATTGCTTAAAATCGAAGCACAACTTTCCAAAAGTTAACAGTAAGACAAAAAATAAAAAAAAACAGAACAATGAAAAATAGTTTAATCGCCTTGATGTTAGTGTTTACCTCAATGACTGCATGGGGACAAACAAAAGCACCCAATATTATCATGATTGCCATTGATGATTTGAATGATTGGGTCGGGTGTTTTGGTGGACATCCACAGGTGAAAACACCTAATATCGACAAGTTTGCTAAAAGTGGCTTGACGATGTACAAGGCTTATGCGCCTTCTACGGTTTGTTGTCCGAGCCGAACCGCTATCTTAACGGGCAAGCACGCGACGAATACGGGTGTTTACGGTAATTCACAGAACATACAAGAAGCCCCAAAAGCAATGAATGTGGAAACATTGCCAGAATATTTTGGTAATCGGGGCTATTATACACTTTCTACGGGTAAAATTTTTCACTTAAATGGCGGTGACTACACACGTTATTTTAAAGAGCGTGTTGAAACTGGGGGAAAAGGCGGCGTTTTGTGGTCTGAAAAGCCACAAGTTGAAGGCGTAAAATCGGGAGGAACTGATTTTGCGTGGGGGGCTACTACTGCGAAAGCCGAAGAAATGAAAGATTTTCTTGCCACTAAGTGGGCTACGGAGCAACTAAAACGTGATTTCGATGGCAAACCATTTTTTTTATCATTAGGCATATCCAAACCACATCTTCCGTGGTTTGTCCCTCAACGGTTTTACGATATGTATCCTTTGGATCAAATCGTCCCTGTGGAGATATTTCGTGATGATTTAGACGATATTAAAGACACTAAGGGCAAACAACTTTTTGAGGCAGACAATCGCTTTTTACTTGCCGACAAAACGGGCAAACATAAACAAGCACAACAAGCCTACCTTGCTTGTGTGAGTTATGTAGATTATTGCCTTGGACAACTTTTCGATGCGTTGGAAAAAAGCAAGTATGCCGACAACACTATTGTGATGCTATGGGGCGATCACGGTTGGCATCTTAGTGAGAAAATGAAATATGGAAAAACCGACCTTTGGGAAGAATCATGCAGAGTACCGTTTATCGTAAAAGTACCTGGTTTAACACCTAAGGGCGTAAAATGTGAGGGCGTAGTTAATCTTATTGATATGTATCCCACGCTAATTGAACTGTGTGGTTTGTCCCCCAACAAAGAAAACGATGGACGAAGCTTTGCAAAACTTCTGGCTAATCCTACCCAAGAGTGGAAAGTGCCAACACTCACCACTTACCAATACAAAAACCATTCACTTACCGATGGGCGATACCGTTATACATGGTACGGCGGAAAAGGAAGAGGTGATGGTGCTGGTGGCGAAGAACTTTATGACCACTCTGTTGACCCCTTGGAACATACCAATTTAGCCAGTAATGCGAAGTACAAAAGCATTATTGAGGGCATGAAAAAATACGTGCCAACACACCATGAACCAAACAGCCCATTTGCGAAGAAAGGTGAAGATGGTGAGTCTGAGGAAAAAACTGAAAGACAGAACAAACGAAAAGAAGAAAGAATAAAAAAGGCTAAAAGCGGGAATTAATGAAATAATCGACAGTTTACTGAGGGGTCTAAAATATTGATTATCAAGGCTTTCAACTTTCCAAAAGTTAAAAACTTTTGGAAAGTTTGTATCGGTTATTTCGATTAAAAAACTTACTTATTTTGAAAATTTAATCAATAAAAAAAATAACAATGAAAAATAGTTTAATCGCCTTGATGCTTGTGTTTACCTCAATGACTGCATTGGCGCAAACAAAAAAGCCCAATATCATAATGATTGTGGTTGATGATTTGAACGACTGGGTGGGTGTTTATGGTGGACATCCACAGGTAAAAACACCCAATATTGACAAATTTGCCAAACAGTCAATGGTATTTCGCAACGCAA
>JANMYC010000441.1:0-3966 GCA_031381715.1 Saprospiraceae bacterium | reverse complement strand
ATAATATTCCTTTGGGTCAACTTTTTCACCCTTAGCCATTCGGGCTAAAACTTCGGGTTTAGCGTGGCGAATCCCTTTGTTTTGGATATAAATCAGGACGCCATCGTCCGTTTTTAAAGTATAACGAGCATCCAAATCGGCAGTACCGTCTGCCCTCAGCGTTTGCCAATCTGCACCGCCCGATAAAATAGTGCCTTTGATGTTTTTACCTTCAAATGTGCCGCCGATGATATTAATGATGCGGCGTTTTCCATACGTAGTAATGCCGAGTTCTTGAATGGGGTCGAGTGTTACTTTTGCTTCAAAAATAAAATCGAGCGTAGGTTCAGGCAAAGTTGTTTGAGCGGTGACGTTTTTAATAGTTGCCATAAGGGTAAAAAGAAGTAAAAATTTGATTGAAAACTTCATTTTTTATATTTTTTATAGTAAAATACTGAGGGGCGTTTAAAATTTACCCGTATCCACATCTTTAATAAATTGATTAACGCCTTTAAAATACACTTTTTGGTCGTCCCAAAAACACAAATGACTGCCATTTGGGCAATAGAGAGAACGCCCTTTTTGCACCGCTTTACTGATGTCTTCCATGGCTTTGGGGTCCATAGTGTCATATTTTGCACCAATGGCGAGGGTCGGGACTTTGATATTTTTCAACTTATCTTTTACATCCCAAGTCAGTAAGCGTCCGCCCACTTTGAATTCACTGGGTCCTTGCATCAAGACATAAACGTGTTCATTCAGATGCTTAAAAGCGCGATTTACGGGGTCAGGCCATTCGGGTAAGCGACAAATATGCTGATTGTAATACTCTTTAGTCACCAAATCCACATAAACAGGATTTTTTAAATCATTCTTTTTTTCAAATGTTTCTAAGGAATCTACGAGCGTTTTACGCATTTGGCCCCTCAGTATTCCGTTGTATTTTTCATAATCGGGAATGCTCGCCATCATATTGGAAATGATAACCGCTTTCATATTGTCTTGATATTTCAGCGCATATTCCATCGCTAAAATGCCGCCCCATGAATTGCCCAATAGGTAGAAATTATCTTTATTCATGCCCAACGCCTTGCGCACTTGCTCCACTTCTTCCACAAAACGCTCGGTTTTCCATAAATCATCATTATTGGGTTGGTCAGAATAATACGAGCCGAGTTGGTCATATTCGTACATTTCAAAGCCTTCTTTTGGAAAAAAGCTTTCAAAACACTCCATATACTCATGCGTCATGGCGGGTCCACCGTGCAAAAGCAGGATTTTGATACGCGGATTGTCGCCAAATTTTTTAGTCCAAACCTTGAATTTTCCCACGGGTGTTTCAATCGGTATCATTTTGATGCCGCCTGATTGCACTTCGTCAGTGTTTTCTTTTGATGTGGTAGTTGTAGAAGAAGCCGTGGGCGTTTCTTTACAAGCACTAAGCGAAAAGCTGATTAAAAGCACGATTAAATAGGGTATTCTTTTCATTTTACTATGATTTTTTATTAAAAATTAAACCTACTTTTGCAAAAAGCTAAATTTTATTCATTGGATTCTCCTTTTAAAGAATCCAAAATCAAACGCCCTTAATTATGTCCGCAGATCCAAAGTGCCCCAAATGTAAATCAGAATTTACTTATCCAAGTAATTCTTTAATCGTCTGTTCTGAATGTTTTCACGAATGGAATCCAGAGGACGTAGAACCTGGCGAAGCAGGATTGAAAGTTTTAGACGCCAACGGCAATGAGTTGCACAATGGCGATTCTGTAATTGTCGTCAAAGATTTACCCGTAAAAGGTGCTTTAAGACCCATAAAAGTGGGCACAAAAGTTAAAAATATTCGCCTCACTGATGGTGACCATAATATTGACTGTAAAATTGAAGGTTTTGGCGCCATGGGTTTAAAATCTGAATTTGTTAAAAAAGCGTGATTTACCCGTGCCACCGCACAAAGCGGTGGCACGGATTTATACATGGGTTTACGCTTTTTTATTCAAAGTTTTAATATCAAAACCCGCTACTTGTTTATAGTTTTCCATGATATTTGCCAATTCTTCATGCGGAATTTCACCCTCTGAAAAACCATTTGGAAAGCGTTCTTCCATCAAATCCATGATAAAATCAGGTCCCTTTTGACGATTTTGAAGCACCACTTTAGCGGTTGCTGGCACATGCTCAGAGTCGTAACGTTTTAAAGCAGTATCAATATTGGCTTCTTCAATCAGCGCATTGGTGAGTGCATCCACGTCCAAAATAGCCTGCGAAGCCCCATTTGAGCCAATTGGATACATCGGATGCGCGGCATCGCCAAGCAAAGTCACGCGCCCGAAAGTCCAACGTGGCAACGGGTCTCGGTCGGACATTGGGAACTCATAAATACTTTCAGCTCCGTCAATCATAGCGGGTACATCGAGCCAATCAAATGCCCAATCTTTATAAATATTTAAAAGGCGGTTTTTATCGGTTTCTCGATTCCAATCCCGCACTTTGAGTTGATAATCATCGCCTTCTTTCAAATTGCCAACCCAATTGATGAGTTGATACCCCTCAGTATTGAGACTATTTTCAATGGGATAAACCACCATTTTTTGCTTTAAACTCCCAATCATTGCCATTGAAGCACCCGTTAAAAAGGGTTTCATCAGTGTTGTACCCCGGTATAAAACATTGCCCGAATATTTGACACCCCCCTCAGTAGGATAGAGTTTTTGGCGCACAACAGAGTTAATTCCATCTGCCCCAATCAAAATATCGCCTTTTTCGTGGCATTGCACCACGCCCGTTTCACGGTCAATAAAAGTTGCTAAAATGCCATTTCCCACATCATCAAACTCCTGTAAATGGTGATTGGTTTTAATATTATCAGCACCAATAACCCGTTGCACTTCATGGAATAAAAGCATTTGCAAATTGCCCCGATGCACCGAAAATTGAGCCCATTTATAGCCCGCAAAACGCCCTCGAGGCTCTTCCCAAAAGAGTTGTCCGTGCCGATTGGCATACACCAAATCCTTGGTTTCAACGGCATTTTGAGCAATTTTAGGCCCTAAACCCAAATTTGTTAACACACGAACGGAATGTGGCAGTAAATTAATTCCCACACCCAAAGGCTTTATTTCCCTGACAGATTCAAAGACTTTCACCTCAAAACCCGCTTTGTGCAAGCTCAATGCGGCTACCAACCCACCTATGCCACCGCCCGCTATTATTATTTTCATACGCTTACTTGATATTTAAAACCAAATATAAGGATGCCTTATATTATGCCCTAATTTTGCCGAAGAAATAATTGAGCACACCCGTTTTTTAAGGTTCAATCTTTTTAATGTCATCATCACTTTTTAAAAAGTTTTTGGGTGAGATGACTTGGCGCTTAGTATCTATTTCAAAATTTTTGCGTGCGTTTCCGGCGGCTTTTCCACCTTTTAAAGCGGCATCGTGGTTGTCTTCAAAACCTTGAGCGTCGGTATCTTCGGTGTAAATTTTAGTGGCGGCTTCACCCAATGCCGTGAAAATAAGCTCAAGGTCGGTCATGTGGTCACGCAGATTTTCCTTCTCTAATCCTTTTAACTCCTTATGCTCGGAAGGCGTTAAACCAAAAGTTCCCTTTGCAATGACCGCCGTTAAAACGGAATACTCTTGTCCTTCTTTTACCCCGCGTTTTTGCCATTCGTCGGTGAGTTGCTTGCGGGTATTGATGGTTTGTAAACGCTGTTTTATCCATTCTTCGGAATATCCTTTGGCTTGATAAATCTCTTTCAATCGCTCAAAACCCAGTTCAGGGTCAGCAATTTCATCCAATTCCCGCTTTCCCAACGATGCCAGCCACATTTTAAAGGGCTCAGCTTTGGGCGAAGGCACGGACATAATTAGGCGGAATACCCCCTCAGTATTTGTGCAGTCAGTTTTATAAAATTTCTTATCCGCAGCCTGTAATTTCAGTTGTACGCATAATTCGTACACCTGCGGTTCCCGTCTTTTTAAATC
>JANMYC010000824.1:0-4091 GCA_031381715.1 Saprospiraceae bacterium | reverse complement strand
GCCCCAAAATCCTAAACTTCAAAATCTTTTGATAAAATTAGACTAATGAAAATTAAAGAGATTACTCAGTTTTTAGAGAAAATAGCCCCCCCTCAGTATCAAGAGTCTTACGACAATGCTGGGCTGATTGTCGGTGAACCTCAATCGAATGTGACAGGTGTACTGGTGTGTTTGGATTCTACGGAAGATATTGTTAAAGAGGCGATTGCTGAAGGCTGTAATGTCGTTATAGCGCATCATCCCATTGTTTTTAAAGGATTGAAGCGTTTTAACGGTAAAAACTATGTGGAGCGCACGGTTATTTCAGCTATTAAAAATGATGTAGCGATATATGCGATTCACACGAATCTCGATAATATGTATAGAAATGGTGTAAACCGAAAAATAGCTGAAAAATTGGGTTTGACCAATTTGAAAATACTCGCTCCCAAAAAGCAAGTTTTGATGAAGTTGACTACGTTTATCCCGCAAGAGCATACACAATCGGTTTTAAATGCACTTTATGAAGCGGGAGCAGGGGAAATCGGTGAATACCAAAATTGTAGTTTTCGTACTGAGGGGGTCGGTACTTTCAAGCCGACGGGCACTGCTAACCCGTTTATCGGCTCTTTAAATAAAAATGAAGAGGTACAAGAGCATAGAGTGGAAGTGATATTTCCCACTCACCTGGAATATAAAATTTTGAACGCGCTTAAAACGGCTCATCCTTATGAAGAAGTAGCGTACTATTTACATCTTTTAGAGAATGAAAATCAAGAAATAGGTGCGGGGATGATAGGCGATTTGGAGCAAGCCATGGAAGAAATGAGTTTTTTACATTTTTTAAAAGAAACGATGCAAGCGGGTTGTGTCAGATATACGAGGCCCCTCAGTATTGAGGATAAAAAAGTTAAAAAAGTGGCTGTTTGTGGCGGTGCAGGCGGCTTTTTATTGGGTCATGCAATTGCTCAAGGTGCCAATGCATTTGTTACCGCCGATTATAAATACCATGAATTTTTTGATGCGGATGGTAAAATAATGATAGCCGATATTGGGCATTATGAAAGCGAACAATATACGATTGAACTGTTGGTGGAAATTTTACAGAAACAATTTAAAAATTTAAAAGTTTTTTCTACAAAAAATCTTACAAATCCCGTAAATTATTTGTAAATTTGCACTCATTTTTGTAACCCATCTGTTTACCAGAGTTTTTTTAATGTAAAAAAAACTGATTTTCAATGGTTTATGACAAAGTGAGATAAGAATAGTGGAGTTTTCTCCCCTATTTTGAAACCAAACAAATCGTAATTTCTCTCAATAAATTATCAATATGGCGGCTACTAAAGGAAAAGAACTTTCAACTGCTGAAAAGCTCAGACAATTATATGAACTTCAATTGGGTGATTCTGAATTAGATGAACTTCAAAGTATTAAAGGTGAATTACCTATGGAAGTAAATGACCTCGAAGACGAAATTGTGGGTTTGGAAACGCGCATTGGTAAAGCTGAAGGTGCTGTGAACGAGCTTGATTCTGAAATTAAGAAGCAAAAAGGCAATATCAAGGACGCAGAAGCTTTAATTGAGCGCTATAAAAAACAGCTTGATAATGTAAAGAATAATCGTGAATTTGATGCTTTGAATAAAGAAATCGAGCTTCAAGGATTGGACATTCAGTTGGCTGAAAAGCGTATTAAGGAAGCTCAACGCAATATCGAGGCGAAGAAAGAGACTTTCGATAATTCAAAGAAGCGCCTTGAAGCTAAGCAAAAAGAGCTTGAGAATAAGCGCATAGAATTACAGAAGATTCTTGAAAAAACAGAAAAAGAAGAAGAAAAGCTGCGTAAAAAATCAGACAAAGCGCGTAAGAATATTGATGATCGTTTGTTGAAATCTTATGACAAAATTCGTTCTTCTTACCGCAATGGTTTGGCTGTAGTAACTGTGATACGCAATGCTTGTGGTGGGTGTTTTAATCATATTCCACCTCAGTTACAACTCGAAATTGGTTTGCACAAGAAAGTTATTGCGTGCGAGCATTGTGGTCGTATCTTGGTAGATGATACCATTATGGAAGTCCAAGTAGATCACGAAGGATAAGATTAATACACGAAGATGTGGTTTAATTTTATGTTAAACAAAAAAGGCAAAAAGCTCAACCGAGTTTTTTGCCTTTTTTGTTTCGGCGATTTAGTGGCTTGGTTCATTTATTCAGTTTAGGTTGTGACATCTGCGTGATTCTTTTAATACAATTTTGTTCAACGATTATTCATTTTTATTTAGAAGAGTAATTTTTTTCAAAAAATAAATTGTCAGACAATTGTAATTTTTTAAATAATTTTCACAAGTTTCAATTATTACTGAAAATAAAATCAATACTGAAAATATTGTTAAATTAGTTTAATTAATTGATAATCAGTTGTTTATGAATAAAAAAAGACTTTCTACTGATTGAAAAGTAAAATTATTTTTAAAAAATGTTTAATCATCTATTGTTTTTTGTTAAACAGTTTATTACCTTTGTTTAAACATTAGGAAACAAGATTAAACAGAATAAAAATTCTCATAAAAATCACCTGGCTCACATTTAAATTCAAATCAATTATGACAGTAGTAGAATTCGATAACAGCTTCAATAAAATGGCAACTTTGCTACAGTCTTTTGCATATAACTTGACGAAAAACATGGAAGACGCCAAGGACTTATTCCAAGAGACTGCGTACAGAGCCATCACAAACCGTGATAAGTTTCGTGACGGAACCAACTTTAAAGCTTGGTTGTTCACGATAATGAAAAACATATTCATTAATAACTATCGCAAGAAAGTAAAATCTAATACCATCATTGATGGAACTGACAATCAGTTCTACATCAACTCAATGTCAATTTCAAACCCAAACAGGGCTGAAAGCGAAATAATGATGCAAGAATTGAATCAAATGGTGGTAGAGTTAGATGAAAATATTCAAGTACCATTTGTTATGCATTATCAAGGCTTCAAGTACCAAGAGATTGCTGATGATTTAAAATTGCCATTGGGTACAGTTAAAAGCCGCATATTCTTTGCTCGCAAGGAATTGAAAGATAAAATCAATGCACGCTACGATAATTTGGGAAAAATTTATGAAAGAGGTTTAGCGACAGTTAATTTTGAAGAAAATTAATTCCAAGTTACGTTTTACAAGTTTAGTTTGATTTTTCATAATAGAGGGTGTAATTTAGCGATGTTGGATTTATTTCCAGCATCGCTTTTTTTATATGCATTACCCCCTCAGTAAAACATGAGATATTCCGAATTTAGTTTGTTGGGAAATTCGAGATCTTTCATGTTTTTATTGCAACCATTGCCGCTAATGAAGTATCATTTAAGCGGAATGAAATATTTTTTGCGAATTTTCGCTACTTTTTTGTAAAATACTGAGGGGTATCTTGGTTGCTTAGATAAAACACCTTATTTTTGCGTTGATTTTTAAAAATATTATTTCTATCCAAATAAAACCAAGCCTTGCAGTATGATATTTGAATTATCAGAACAGCATCTCGCCGTAAAAGAAGCGGCTCGCCAATTGGCTCAAAATGAACTCAAACCAGGGGTCATAGAGCGTGATTCACACATGAAATATCCTACGGAACAAGTACGGATGATGGCTGAATTGGGCTTCATGGGTATGATGGTTGCACCTGAGTACGGTGGCGGCGGCATGGATACCTTGAGCTATGTAATAGCGATGGAGGAAATATCGAAAGTGGATAATTCATGTTCGGTAATCATGTCAGTGAATAATTCACTTGTCTGTTGGGGGCTTGAAACCTTTGGTACAGAAGCTCAGAAACTCAAATACCTGACAAAATTAGCAACTGGCGAATGGTTAGGTTCTTTTTGTTTATCTGAACCTGAAGCAGGCAGTGACGCCACCAGCCAACAGACAACGGCGGTGGACATGGGTGATCACTATATTTTAAATGGTACTAAAAACTGGATTACAAGTGGTGGTACTTCAAGAGTCCATTTAGTTATTGCCCAAACCAATCGTGAATTAGGGCATAAAGGCATTAATGCTTTTATCGTTGAAACGGACTGGAAAGGTGTGGTCATTGGTGCCAAAGAAG
>JANMYC010000436.1:0-1609 GCA_031381715.1 Saprospiraceae bacterium | reverse complement strand
TATTTAAAAAGATTCTCCCGTTCTCGCTCAGGTAAATGTTTTTTAAAATTTTGTAAAAATTGCTCCGCCCAAGCGTATTCACCTTGTTTCAAGGCGAGCATCATCACGTTTTTGTAGGTGTAAGGGGAGAGCTGTCCGTTTTCTAAAATCGCCCCGTTTTCTAAGCCATTTTTATATAATTCGAGGGCTTCAATTTCAAAAATGCGCTCGCCTGAGTTGAGTTTTTTAATACAAAAATTGATAGCTAAAAGGTATAAATCACGTATTTCATTCAAAGGAAATAAAGCACTTTTCGATATGATTGTCTCTTTAAACGTTGAAAACCTGCCTATGCCGGCAGGCAGGTCAGCGAGTTGTGTCGTATCGGTTAAGGCTTTATAGGCTTGAAAATAGGCAGATACTGAGGGGGGGCATTTGTACGCACCCGATTCTATTTTTTCCACAATAGTTTCTAAAAATACTTGCTCGTAAGAGGTTGGTGAGACGCTTTTATGCGAGTGCATCACACAGGCTTGTTTCAATAATTCGGTGGCGTAAGCATCCGTCAAACTATCGCTGATGGCTTGCAAACGCAATTCGCCGCTGCGCTGTTTTTGATGCCGATGTTGATATTCTTCGGTTAAAAGTTGAAAAGATTGTAAATGAAAATCCGTACTTCGGTGCGGCTGCGCTGCTAATATATGGAAGTTTTCTTTCAGTGCTTTTTCGTAGGCTTTATCCGCCCCCCTCAGTCTTAAAGCCTTGTTGAGCCTTATTCCGTTT
Organism: Saprospiraceae bacterium; assembly: GCA_031381715.1. GTDB lineage: Bacteria > Bacteroidota > Bacteroidia > Chitinophagales > Saprospiraceae > JAAFJT01. Next base: position 847 of record JANMYC010000436.1, on the reverse strand, counting down.
TCTAAATCATTGTTTTTTAACTCATTATAAACTAAATATTCTTCAATGCATTTTAATAAAAATGACATGGTGTAGCGTATCGCCTTATCATCATATGCTGACACATCGGGAAAAATATGCTTAAAAACGCTTTCTTTTTTAAGATTCAAAGGTGTATCCCCGTTTTTATCAATGTAATTGAACAGTAAAATGACTTCTTTCCGTTTATTGTGAAAAGGAGAATTGAGGAAATCCTGCAAAGCTCGGCGGTCTTGCTTGGTCAAGTGCTTAAAAATATCGAGTAATGGGCTACTGGTCATTTTATTGAAATTTGACAATAAGTATATAATTAATTGAAAATCAATATTTTAATTTAAAATTAATTAGGCAAAGCTAATAATTTGTAATTGTTTTACCCAAAGTATAGCCTGATATTTGTACCATGAAATTATATTCTCAACGCTTAATAAAATTGTTTATGAAAAAACTGATTATAATCCTAATGGTTTTGTGTTGTCAAAAGGTGGCTTTTGGGCAAGGATGGCAACGTATTTTGTCGGATACAATCAGACCCGAAGCTGTAACCAACGCTTACGATGCAGGATATTTAGTTGCGGGTCATGTAGGTCGGTCACCTTTTTATGGTCTTTTAAAAATAGATGCAAAAGGAAATAAACAATGGGCAGAAAATTTGACCGACTTTACCTTGACTTTTGACCCCAATGAATTTCGCATAAATATTTTTAAAACTGTTGATAGTGCTTTTTTATTGAATGGCTCCAATAGAGATACTGCTTTTATCATTAAAAAATTGAATCATGATGGAAATACTCTTTGGTCGAGACAACTGCCTTTGGCTTTTGGAAAG
>JANMYC010000800.1:0-5303 GCA_031381715.1 Saprospiraceae bacterium | reverse complement strand
AATTTTTTATTTCGGTTAACTGAAACTTTTTTTAAATTTATGAAAAAAAAGATTTGAGGCACACACCATTTTCCGAAATTTGTGCATCTTACTCATATAACATTAAAATAAGCCTTTTTTTTTAAAAACGGGGTAGATGTTAGAAAGTAGAATAATTCGGTAATATCGAGGTCTTACCAATTTTTTTAACGCTAAAAGGTGATTAACAAAATTTTTTTTAGAAGATTGTTGGTAAATCAGTTTTATATTGTATTATTGCACTTGTTATTTGTAAAATCGTTATTTGTATATTTTCAGATAATATTGAAACAAGCTATTAAATAATTTTTGTTAAACAATTTAAAAAAACTCAAAATTTCACTGAATTATGAGTAAACCAAACAACGCTCCGGCAAAAAATTCAGCAAGTGCTACAGGCGCATCTGAAAACAATGAATGGTTCGCACCAGCAGTTATGATTATTTCTTTAATCGTAGCAGAACTTGTATTCCACATGGTGATGGGTAAAGGCAGTAACTTTGATGGTAATGACCCGGTAAAAGGTCACCCACTCAATGCACTTGGTATTATCTATAAAGGTGGATTCATTGTACCACTTTTGATGACGATGGCTCTATGTGTTATCGTATTCTCAGTTGAACGTATCCTCACACTACGTGCTGCACAAGGTAAAGGTTCAGTTCCTGAATTTATCAAAAAAGTACAAGCTAGTCTTAACTCAAACAACGTTGATTCTGCAATCGCAGAATGCGACAAGCAGAAAGGTTCTGTTGCAAACGTAGTTCGTAGTGGCTTAGTGAAGTACAAAGAAATGGCATCTAACACAGAGTTAGAGAGAGATCAAAAAATTGCTGCAATTCAGCAAGAAATTGAAGAATCTACGGCTCTTGAAATGCCAATGTTGGAGCAGAACATGCCTGTTCTCTCAACAATTGCATCAGTTGGTACACTCGTAGCCCTATTGGGTACGGTTATCGGTATGATTAAAGCCTTCTCTGGTATGGCAACTGCGGGTGCTCCAGATGCTGTGGCTTTATCAACAGGTATCTCGGAAGCGTTGATTAATACAGCATTGGGTATCGGTACTTCAGCTGTGGCAATCATTATGTACAACTATTTCACTGCTAAAATTGACGGATTGAGCTATCGTATTGATGAGGCTGCTTTCAGTATGGGTCAGACTTTTGCTACTCATAACAAGTAATCCATCGGAGTATCTGATTTCTTAACAAAATAAAAACGATACAGAATATGCCAAAGGTCAAAATGAAGAGACAGAGTATCAGAATGGACATGACAGCGATGTGTGATGTTGCCTTCTTGCTATTGTCGTTCTTCATCCTTACAACAAAATTCCGTCCGAATGAGCCAGTTCAAGTTGAAATACCTTCTTCAACTGCTCAGATACCAATCCCTGAAAAAGATATTTTAATGATATCTGTAGGAAGTGATGGGCGAGTTTTCTTCGGCGTAGATGATCAAAATACAAGAAGTGCAATTCTTGATGAATTAGCCAAAAGATACAATTTTCAAATAACTGCTGCAATGCAAAAACGCTTCAAATTGATTGATCAATTTGGGGTGCCACTTGACCAACTTCCATCTCTATTAAACTTGAGCCAAGAAGATATGTCAAAATTTGTGCAGACTGGACTGAGAGTTGATCCAAAAGCTAAGGTGATAGGTGGCGTACCTGCACCAGGTGATGTTGATACAGCTAAAAATGATTTGGCTGAGCTAATCGTCATCTCAAGAACGCTTAATGATGCGCTTCGTATTGCGATTAAAGCCGATAAGGGAACTGAGTATAAAGCAATAGATGATGTAATTGAAACATTGAGAAAGACAAGATCTAATCGTTTCAATCTTATCACTACTGCAAAAGCCTCTGCTGAGTAATTCTTTACAGTATCTGTAATAAATACTGAGGGGTAGTTAATTTATATTATTAAAATCCTTAAATAAAAATTACAAATGGCTTCGATAGATACGGGCAAAAAAGGTGCCCCCAGTGTTGATATGACGCCTATGGTGGATTTAGGTTTTCTCTTGATTACGTTTTTCATGCTTGCTACCACTATGAGTAAGCCTAAAACGATGGAGATTATCAAGCCCGCTAAAAATGAAAAAGAGGATGATGCACCACCTTTAAAAAAATCAAGGTCAATGAGCATTTTGCTCGGTGAACGCGATAAAGTTTACTTCTATGTAGCTTCTGATGAAGACTTAAAAGAAGGAAGACTTCAGGTGGACTCGGCTGATTTTTCTAAAACTGGTGTTCGTGGAGCAATCAGAAACCGACAAGATGAGGTCGGAAAAATGTATGGTAGTAAGGATACCTTAGTTGTATTAATCAAAGCAATGCCTAAAGCCAAATATAAAAATATGGTGGACATTTTGGACGAAATGCGTATCACAGGTGTAAAATCCTACGCACTCGTTGATCTTGATATTATTGATACGACTATCATGGAAAAAATGGGTATGTTACCAAAGTAATAATTTCAAAGAAACTAAAATAATTTTCAATGGATAGCAAAGACATCATGAAGATGACCCTTGACGACATTGTTTTTATGGGTAGAAACAAAGAGTATGGGGGTTACTATCTGCGTCAAATTTATGGTAAGAACGTGAGAAACGGTATTATCATTGGTGCATCCGTGTTTTTATTGGGCATTGCTTACCCGCTTATTGCTGATAAGCTAAGAGGAATGTTACAAGCTAAGGATGATTTGGTGATGAAAGAAGTTGTATTGGCGGAACCACCGCCACTTGATAAAACTGCACCACCGCCACCGCCACCGCCACCACCACCACCACCACCACCACCAGAGAAGCCACAAATTAAGTTTGTGCCACCGAAAGTGAAGGAGGATAAGGAAGTACCAAAGGAAGAAGTTATTGTTCCTCCAGTAGTTCCGGATAAAGTGGATATTGGTAAAGTGGAAGTAAAAGGTGATACTGCTGCGAAATATCGTCCAGTAGAAGCACCACCACCACCACCACCACCACCTGTTGAAAAAGAAGTGGTCAAGGAAGCGCCAGAAAAAATCTTTACTATTGTGGAACAAAACCCAGAGTTCCCTGATGGTCAAGCGGCACTTTTCAAATGGTTGGGCTCAAATATTAAATATCCTGCTGTCGCACGTGAAAACGGTATCGAGGGTACGGTCTATGTTGGTTTCGTTGTAAACACAGATGGATCTATCGTTGATGTAAGCGTTAAACGTGGTATTGGCGGAGGATGTAATGAGGAGGCAGTACGTGTAGTTCAACAAATGCCGAGATGGAAACCTGGTAAACAACAAGGTCGTCCTGTTCGTGTTGCATACACACTTCCAATCAAGTTCAAACTTGAGTAGTACAAACGTTGTAATAAAAAAAAGTCCCACCTTTTTAGGTTGGGACTTTTTTTATTCCTTAAAGTCAGTTGGATTTTTTACGTTCAACTCCTAAACTTTTAATATTTTAAAATCTTAACATTTTTATTTTTACTTAAAAACAGCCTAATGACTCTATTACACTCGGCACTTTTTGGGTACTTTTTTACTGCTTCAAGCAAATCTTCAGCCATCATATTACCTGAATCAATATAACCAAATCCATAATATTGACCGTTTTGAATGGATACTACTGCGCGCTCATCCGCATTTTTACCTTTATCAATGATAAAAAAATCCTCTTCAAAAAGAGTATTCATTCGCTCAATAGCTAATTCAGCTCTTTCATTATAATTTTCGTTTTCTTCAACGCTTGTGCAAGCACCACGGCATTGACCAATTTGATAATAAAAACAGCCTTTTTCAGAATTATCCCCCCCCTCAGTATAGGCGGGTTCCATGAGCTTTTCACAGAGTTCGTAGCGTTTGGTGATGCCTTTTAAATAGGATTTAGCATCCGTGAGCTTTTCAAATTCTTGTAAAAAATGATGTTTTTTCCTAATAGTGGCTACATTTTTAACAGCATGAAATCGGACATAACCTTTTTCATCCTTGAAACTGTATATTCCATACGGGAAATAAGTCTTTCTTTGGGCTTTATTAATACTGGGTTTCAGGCGTTTTATTTCATAATCTTCTAATAAAAGGGCAATTAATTCGCTTCCCGTTTCTTCAAATGATATATCAAAAACGATATTTTGGAGCTTGTCGCCTTTAGTGGTTCTATCGGCAAAATGCTCAAATATGCGTTTTTGGATATTGATACTTTTACCAACATAAATAACCTCACCTTGCTTATCGTGTAAATAATAAACGCCACAGGTTTCGGGTAATTTATGCAGCATTTCCATCGGGATATCATTGGGTAAATGATTCTCTTTTATGCCTTTATTGATAAGTAATTTCGCTTCTTCTTTATTTTCAGGTTTAGCTAAAATTCTTTCAAAAACGTTGACTGTAGCCAGTACATCTGCCATGGCGCGGTGACGGTCATTCACTTGAATATTAAAATGTTTGATTAGATTACCTAAAGCATAAGACCTTAGCCCGGGAAAAGCCTTTCTACTCAATTTTACAGTGCATAACTGCTGACGTACGTAGGTAAAACCCAACCGTCTAAATTCTTCTTGGATAAATCCGTAATCAAATCGAACATTGTGCGCAACAAAGATGGCCCCCTCAGTCATTTTGACAATTTGCTTGGCAACTTCATAAAATTTTGGGGCATTTGATACCATTTCATCGTTGATACCAGTCACTTGGGTGATATAATAAGGTATGGATCGCTCAGGTTGAATGAGCGTTTCGTAGGAATCCACAATTTTTTCACCATCGTGCAGCACAATGGCAATTTCGGTAATCTTATCGCTTGAAGCCTGACCACCTGTAGTTTCGATATCTACAATGGCGTATAGTTTTTTTGACATTAAAATCTTAAATCATTATTTTTTTTAAAGAATATTATAAGTCGTGAATTTCTCTTAACTTCGACTTGACGCCTGTTTTCAATGCATGTATTCAAAATTGAGTTCGATTTGGAGATTTTTTATCAAATATTTTTAAAACCAAATCGAAAACGAAGTTAAGATTTTTTATTTTTATTGCAATTATTTGTTTTAAAATTAAGTGTAATTTTACTTAAAATCTATCAAATCGTTTTAAAATAGGTAAATTAAATGAAGAGCTTTGATGGATTAAATTTTAAATGTATGTCCACTTAATTTCACTTGTAAATGATGTTTTTAAAAACGATGGTTCTAATTCTCTGTACTGAGGGGGAGGCTTGATTTTAGAATTGAAGACGAATTTTGTATATAAAAGGATTGAACTGATAAGAACGGTTGTAGTTTTTTAATAAAA
>JANMYC010000434.1:0-2628 GCA_031381715.1 Saprospiraceae bacterium | reverse complement strand
CCCAATATCATTTTCATCTTGGCAGATGACTTAGGCACAGGCAATGTGAGCTGTTATGGGGCAGATAATTTCAAGACGCCCAATATTGACAAATTGGCAAGTACAGGTATGCGCTTTACGCATGGTTACACTGCGCCGTTGTGTGGTCCTTCGAGGTCGTTGATATTGACAGGTCGTTATCCGTTTCGAACTGGTACGACAAACCAAGATAAAGTTGGAGAGTTGAAGCCCGCAAATGAAGTTTGTACGCCAACTGTCTTAAAATCAGCGGGTTATGTCTCCACAATGGTCGGCAAATGGTCGCAATTTCCTTTGCAACCTTCCGATTTTGGCTTTGACGATTATTTGCGCTTTCAAGCGAGTGGCAAGTATTGGAATACCCAACCTAAAAATCAATCTTACACCGAAAATGGGAAAGAAGTGCCTTTGCGCGATAAAGAATATTTGCCCGATGTGATGCACAATCACGTGGTGGATTTTATTTCAAAGCATAAGGACAAGCCGTTTTTTGCGTATTATTCAATGTCGCACATTCACGGTGAAATTTTACCCACGCCCGACAGTAAGCCCGATAGCAAGGATTTATACACCGATAACATCAACTATATGGATAAATTGGTCGGAAAACTCATCAAAGCATTGGACAGTTTGAAACTGAGAGACAATACATTAATCGTTTTTATGGGCGATAATGGTACGGCAGCTGAAGGTGCTGTTCGTGCAACGGTTAATGGTAAAAAACTGTCGGGTAAAAAAGGAGACATGCTCGAATGTGGCAGTTTAGTGCCGTGGATTGCCAATTGGAAAGGGGTAATAAAATCGGGTAAAGTAATTGATGATTTGGTGGACGCAACTGACCTAATGCCGACTTTTGCTGAATTGACGGGTGCTAAATTGCCCGAAAATGTCATTTTAGATGGCAAAAGTTTTGCGCCACAACTAAAAGGCGAAAAAGGCAATCCGCGTGAATGGATATTCATGGAGCTCGGCAATCAATGGTACGCCAGAGAAGCAAAATGGAAATTGAACCGCACCAATCAGCTTTTCGACATGAGTAACGCCCCTTTTGAAGAGACATTGGTCGCCGTTGATACGAAAGACGAAGCGGCAATTGCTGCCCGTCAACGCTTAACAGGCGTGTTGGCAAAACTGAATCCCGAAGGCGGTTTTGTAGATGATGCCGACGGCAGTGGCAGACATAAAAGCAATGTAGAAAAAAGGAACGCCAAAAAAGAAGGCACGGGCGACGAAACACCTAATAAAGAGGAAAAAAAAGCTAAAAAAGAAAAGAAAAAAGAGAAGAATTAGGGTTTAGTACCCCCTCAGTACAAAAGCCCATACAATGTGTTTTGCGTGGGCTTTTGGGGTTTTATACCCCTCAGTATTTTACGCCATTTGGCAGTCATTCTCCCCAATCCAACGCTTAGGTATATTTAGAAAAAACGACCCAACTCATTTAGGGGTTTTTGAATACCAAATCACCTTAATACAGTCGATAGTCTCGATGATTACAGTTAGCACATTTTTAATCAAAACAAATGATTGTCTTTTAAAAAACATTGACTAATGGTGTTATATTACGCGCTAATTTCTAATAAAAAGATGTCTAAAATACCCTTATTGCTATTCTTTTACTCTATTTCTCTTGCGTTCAATGTTAAAGCGCAGACTGCCTCATCGCCGATTGAACGGGCGAAAATTCAACTCGATTATGCTTTCGAGGAAATTGCAAAAGCCAAAGCGATTAATCCGAAATTAGTAAGTCCGAGATCGACCGAAGGAGATACGCTAATTATGTCTCCCGCAAAAGCATGGACAAGTGGCTTTTTTGCCGGCAACCTTTGGTATATGTATGAACTCATGGGGGACAAAAAATGGCTTCAAAAAGCCCAAGAGTTTACCACCGATATTGAAGGTGAAAAGACAAATGGCACGACCCACGATATGGGTTTCAAGATGTATTGCAGTTTTGGAAACGGTTGGCGTTTGGCGAAGACCCCTTCCCGAGAATTCGGGATGCCAGCAGACTATCGGGACATTTTAATACAGTCTGCACGCACTTTGACGACCCGTTTTAATGAAAAAACAGGCTGTATTCGCTCTTGGGATCACCACGCCGAAGTGTGGGAATTTCCAGTGATTATTGACAATATGATGAATTTGGAATTGTTGTTTTGGGCTTTCAAAGAAACAAAAGATAGCCTGTTTTACAAAGTCGCTGTCAGTCATGCGAATACAACGATGAAAAACCATTTCAGACCTGATTTTAGCTCTTTTCACGTCATTGGTTACGACCCTAAAACGGGAGAAGTGAAACACCGCAACACCCATCAAGGTTACAACGACGCTTCGGCTTGGGCGCGTGGGCAAGCTTGGGCTTTGTATGGTTATACGATGTGTTATCGGGAAACAGGCGATAAAAAGTATTTGCAACACGCTGAAAATGTCGCCAATTTTATTCTAACAAACCCCAATATGCCCATCGATTTAGTGCCTTATTGGGATTATAATGTACCCGACAAAACGACTGCGCCACGGGATGTATCGGCTGCCACAATAGTCGCCTCTGCGTTGTATGAGTTGAGTACAATGGGGACATCAAAAAGCAATTTGTATAAAAAATCAGCT
>JANMYC010000784.1:0-1773 GCA_031381715.1 Saprospiraceae bacterium | reverse complement strand
GTCTGTGATATTGGTTACCAGCACTTTTATCATTTATCGGCAAATGCAATTTATTCAAGAAAGCAACCCAGGTTATAACAGGTCGCAAGTGTTAAATTTTGCACTCCCACCATCAATTGGTAGAGTAGATAAGAAACGGTTAGGTCAGACAATGAAACAGGAATTATTAATGCAAAGTCCTATTCAAGGTGTTACGATTGCCAATCAACCTTTGGTCAATATTGGTAGCTGGTGTACAGAATGTGCGGATTGGAAAGGGCGCAATCCTAATTTTAACCCCAGAATAGCACAACTTTCAACCGATGAAGATTGCCTTACAACCATGCAATTACACATGGCAGACGGGCGATGGTTTGAAAAAGGCAAAAGCACCGATAAGCATGGTTTTATTCTCAATGAAACGGCTGTTCGTGAATTGCAATTGACACCACCCATTGTCGGACATGATTTTATTTTCAAAGGCGATACGGGGCAAATTATCGGCGTAGTCAAAGATTTTAACTATAAAAGCCTCCATGAACAACACGGAGCGGTTGTTATTTTCAACAGTAGTGATTGGCAAAATCAAATTATGGTGCGCATTGCTCCTAAAAACATCGCCGCAGGTGTCGCTGCGGTTGAAAATATATGGAAAACCCACCTTCCAAACACGCCCATTGAATATAAATTTTTAGACGACACTTTCAATGAATTGTATAAAGAAGACCGTAAATCCGCTTCTTTGATTTTGGTTTTTGCGCTTATTGCGGTCTCTCTATCCGCTTTAGGCTTGTTTGGTTTAGCCACTTTTACAGCAGAACAACGGACTAAAGAAATTGGTATCCGAAAAGTATTAGGGGCAACTGTAACGAATATTATTACCCTTCTTTCAAAAGACTTTATTGTTCTTGTGAGTATAGCCATCATCGTTGCCACGCCTTTGGCTTGGTGGGCGATGAGTGTTTGGCTACAAAACTTCGCTTATCGGATAAATATCGTTTGGTGGATGTTTGCCGTAACGGGTGTTTTGGCTTTGTTGATTGCGCTTTTGACGGTGAGTTTTCAAGCCATAAAAGCGGCGGTGGCGAATCCTGTAAAATCGTTAAGAACAGAATAGTTTGAATTAGGATGTTAAGGATACCCCTCAGTATTTTTCAATAAGTACATCCTTAGCATCTTTAATATCCCACTTATCCTAATTCTAAAAATAAAAAAGCTTTGCTATGAATACCTATTTTAAACTCGCTTGGCGCAATCTATGGAAACAAAAATCCTTTGCTGCGCTCAATATATTCGGCTTGACGGTGGCATTTGCGACGGCAATATTGCTCGGTTTATCGGCTTTGTTTGAATTGTCTTTTGATACTTTTCACGCCAATCGAAAGGATGTTTACAAGCTCTATACGTCTGAACAAAATGCGGACGGAACGGACATCTCTACTTCTTTTCCTGTGCCGTTTACGCCTGCACTAAAAGCAGAAGTAGCAGGTATTAAGCACATTTCCCGATATGCCACAAACATGACACCGGTGAAATATGGCGATAAAGAGTTGCTCTTGAACAGCAATTTCGTAGATGAACATTTTTTAGAAATGTTTTCATTTCCCGTAATTAAGGGTAATAAAACACCCTTAATTAGTCAAAACCAAGTGGTTTTGACCGAAGAGTCGGCGAAAAAGGTCTTTGGCAGTGATGACCCAATTGGTAAAACCATTTCACTCAACATCAATGAAAGCAATGTCCCTTTGACTGTTGCGGCAGTTGTAGAAGACTTCCCGAAATCTTCAACTCTGG
>JANMYC010000647.1:0-4503 GCA_031381715.1 Saprospiraceae bacterium | reverse complement strand
CTTGAGCGTCCAAAATGGTCAATTCTACACTGCTATCGAAATAATTCCCCAGTGTAGTGGCATCACCATCACTGAGTGCTTTAGTGATAATCGAAATATTCTCAGTCAATTGACTTGAAACTGAAATAGGCACTACGAAAGAAAGAATTAAAATTAACGTTTTCATTATATGGGCTCGTTCGAGCGTTTTTGTTTAAGAATGATTTTATGATTGTACTTATAATAACGTACCAAATTCCTAAATGTGTACTACTTTTTTTAAATAAATTTTAAAAATAACTAAAAATGAGTAGTGTAAATTATTGAAAATCAGTGTATTAAAAACGTCCTCTCCATTAAATAATTGTCTGAAAAATTGTCGTTAACTTTATATTAGATAAACAATTTTCAGTTATAATAGAGACGCCCCCCTCAGTAAAAGTAACCGTTAAATTTGTGTTAAAGGTTCTGGTCACTAATTTTCAGAAATATAGGAAAATCCAATCGGATACGGTGTAAATCGTCGTTCTGTTTTTATTATTCTTTATTCAAATTGTATTTTATCCACTCCTTATAACTACCTTTACAGCCTAAATTACAACCAATTAATGTGTGCCTATCGGATAGAGTATGTTTAAATTTCTGGTTTTGAGCTAAAATTGAGTTGTTTTTCTATACCCACTTTAAAAATTTTAGAGACATAGTACTTCCTACGTTGAGAAAATTTATAAAATGGGTATTGGAAAAGAACCGATTTTAACCGAAAGCAGAATTTTAAACATACTCTTAGGCTTTAAGTCAAATCAAAACTATTATGTCGAATCAAAAACGTGTATTATTGGCTATTCTCGATGGATGGGGACATGGATTAAAACGCCGTGCCGATGCCATTACCCTCGCTAAAACGCCTTTTATTGATAATTTATATGTCAAATATCCTTCTTCTGAATTGGTAACGTTTGGCGAGCAAGTCGGTTTGCCCGAAGGTCAAATGGGGAATTCGGAGGTTGGACACATGAATATTGGCGCTGGTCGCATCGTTTATCAAGAGTTGACACGCATTTCAAAAAGCATTAGAGATAAAGAATTACAGCATAATCCAGTTTTATTGGATGCATTAAAATATGCTCGTGAAAATAATAAACCCGTTCATTTTATAGGCTTGGTATCCGACGGTGGCGTGCATTCGCATACGACACACCTCAAAGCCCTTTGTGAGATTGCGAATACTGAGGGGTGTCATGGTTTTATCCATGCTTTTACGGATGGTCGGGATTGTGACCCTAAAAGCGGTTTGGGCTTTTTAAAAGATGTCAATGCGTCGTTGAAAGATAAAAAATTCAAAATAGCCTCCATAATTGGTCGTTATTATGCGATGGATAGAGATAAACGTTGGGAACGTATCAAATTGGCTTATGATTTAATGGTGCATGGTACAGGTGAAAAAGTCACTGATTTTGAAAAAGTGATAGAAAAAAGTTATGCTAATAACGTCACCGACGAATTTTTACAGCCCATGATGCTTCATACTGCCACGCCAGAGCGTGGTGACGATAAAAGCGTCAAGGGGGTGATTAAAAATGGCGATGTTGTCATCTCTTTCAATTTCAGAACGGATAGACCGCGCGAAATCACGGAAGTGTTGACTCAAAAGGATTTCCACGAGTACAATATGGCTAAACTCGACCTTCGCTACGTCACCATGACGCGTTATGATGAAACGTACCAAAATGTGAGTGTCATTTTTGAAAAAGATAATTTGGTCAATACACTCGGAGAGGTCATTTCAAAAGCAGGTTTAACTCAAGTGCGGATAGCTGAAACTGAAAAATACCCCCACGTTACATTCTTCTTTTCAGGCGGGCGCGAAGAACCTTTTGATGGTGAAAAACGCATCATGGTATCTTCTCCAAAAGTGGCAACTTACGATTTGCAACCTGAAATGAGTGCGGGTGAGATTACGGATAAAATTACCGCTGAAATAGAAGCCAACCAGCCCAATTTCATCTGTTTGAATTATGCCAATACGGATATGGTGGGTCACACAGGCGTTTTTAAAGCAGCCATGAAAGCCGCTGAAACGGTATCAAAATGTGCCGAAATACTGGTTAAAACGGCTTTGAAATATGATTATGATTGTATTCTTATCGCTGACCATGGCAATTCAGATTACATGATTAACGATGATGGCACGCCGAATACGGCACATACAATGAACCCCGTTCCGTTCATTTATGTCTCTAAAAATGCTAAAAAGAAGCGGGTTAAAAATGGCAAATTAGCTGATTTAGCACCGACTATTGCGGCACTTTTAGGCATTCAGCCTTCAGCGGAAATGGATGGTGAAAATTTGATTTATTGACATTCATACCCGTTTCATTCCGATTATCGGAATGAAACGGGTGTTTAAAATAATTTAATGCGTAAACTACTGATTTTTAACATTTTAATCATTCTTATTGTTTCATGTCAAACGAAAGAGACCTCTCAATCTGGAACGGTAATCAAGCCGTTTTATGATATAAAAGGCTTTTTTAATGGTGAAATCAAGCGTTTGACTAAGGGAGGGATGACCATTCAAAAAACAGTGACGGTCAATGGAAAAACGGAAACTCAAGTGATTGAAAAGCCGAATTTTGAAGAAGAATTTAAGATGTTCATTGCCTCTGATATCAATCGCCCAGCTTGGGGGGATAAATATTTTGTGAAAGAAACGCCCGTGGGCAATCACGGCTCTAAGAAGGAATATTGGTCAAAAGATAAAATTTTGAGAACGAAGAAAGTCATTGTTGATGAAATGTATGGCAATGTTAATAAAACCATCGAAATCCTCAATTCCGATAAAAGTGTGGTGACAGAAACAGATGCACACCTTTATTATGACATCAACAGTGGTTATAGAATTTCGACTTATCAAAAATTGGTTGGCTCGGTTGATTCGGTGAGTATTGACGTGAAATTTTTAAAGCGTTTAAATTGATTTTACATTCTTTTTTCGATTAGCAACGCTATCAATTAGCCAAAAAATGAGAGCGGAAACACTGATAAGTGCCAATAGTCCAATCAAAACTACAAATTGTAATGATGCCCCTAAAAAAAGATTAGGGAATAGTATCAAAATCATAAGAATCAATATTGCTAAAATACCAGCGAATAAGGCTATTTTTAAGAAAATATTCAATTTTTTCTTGGGCTCCAGTTTGTGTTTAAAAGCCTTTTTTGATTTTAAAATTGTTGAGTGGGATTTTAGAGAGTAGCCAGTATTCGAATTTTTATTTTCAATGATAGCAAAAGAAGGGGTGTAAATAAAAGGTAGTAATAGAAGTAGAATAATTTTGAGCTTCATGTTTTAGTTTTTTAAAAGCTAAAATGTTTAAGAAAAATTGAATTACAAATTTAGGCTCTAAACTTAAAATATCAAATTTTTAAATTATCCTCATATTTCAATAGTAAAATACATTTAATATGAAATTCGGTGTTGTAGTGTTCCCAGGTTCTAATTGTGATGATGATATGATTCACGTTTTAGGTGAAGTCATGGGTCAGCCTGTTGAAAAAATATGGCATAAAGAAACAACTTTGCCCGCTGATGTTGATTGCATTATCCTGCCGGGTGGTTTCAGTTACGGCGATTATTTGCGTTGCGGTGCGATTGCTCGTTTTTCACCCGTGATGCAAGCAGTCATTGAGTTTGCGAATGCAGGCGGTTATGTATTTGGAATTTGTAACGGTTTTCAAATACTATGTGAAGCGCATCTTTTGCCGGGTGCATTATTGCGCAATGAAAAACAGAAATTTATCTGTAAAAACGTTTATTTAAAAACAATCACAACTAATTCAGCGCTCACTGCTGACCTTGATGTGAACCAAGCTTTGAAAATACCGATTGCCCACGCAGAAGGTCGCTACTATGCTTCTGATGCAACGCTGAAAGAATTGGTGGATAATGACCAAATTCTTTTCAAATATTGCGACGAAAATGGCAATTATACTGAGGGGTCTAATCCCAACGGTGCTACAATGGATATTGCGGGCATTTGCAATGCTCAACGCAATGTATTCGGCATGATGCCACATCCAGAGCGCGCCAGCGAAGATGTTTTAGGCAATGCAGATGGTTATTTGCTTTTCAAAAGCTTGATAGAAAATGCTTTAGTGCAATCATAAGATGTAAGATGATAGATTTAAGATAATAGATGTAAGACTCAAGATGTGAAGTCTTGAAATCCTACATCTTACATCTATTATCTTACATCTTACATCTATTATCTTACATCTATTATCTTACATCTTCTATCTCACATCTCACATATAAATGAAATGACCCTTACCCAACGGAATATAGCCATTGCTCTTTCTTTGATTTTAGTGGGAGCGATTCTATACTATTTGCGCAGTATAGTGACGTATGTGCTTATTGCGTGGGTTATATCTACTTTGGGTCAGCCTTTCATGACCATTTTTCACCGCCTGCACATTGGTAAATGGCGGATTCCTTCGGGTATAGCAGCTGCGTTGACACTG
>JANMYC010000644.1:0-5524 GCA_031381715.1 Saprospiraceae bacterium | reverse complement strand
GAGTGTCAAGCCATGCGTATGCCCTTGTGCTGTATGGTCTTCGGCAGCGTGACAGCCTGAAAGGGCGCACGAAGGCGCAAATATTTTCTGATAAATCAACCCATAACTGGAGTCGGGCGGCTGGTAAGTGGGTTCGACAGTGTTGTTTTTCTTACACGCTGCCATACATAAGGCTATAAAAGCCATTAAAAACAAAGTTTTTTTCATGTAGTAATTTTAAAATGTTTGCAAAACGCACCCCTCAGTATTTTGCCTTAAAAAATGCCAAAGGATGAATAATTATGATGCAAAAATGAGTAGAAAGGAGTTTGCTTGAAAAGATGAGTGCCGAACCCGCTATTATCAAGGACGAATAGGGCGATTTAACGTATTTTTAATAGAAATACTGCGGAAAACCCGTTTAGTCCTTACAATTAAGCCTTTAGTCCGTTTTAAAAGAAAAAATTAAGAATTAGAGCGATTTTTGTTCATTGATTACCAAAAAAATATAAAAAAAAGCATGATAGCGTATGAAACCCAAGACAATATCATCCCAAAAATACTGAAACGGCGATGGATGTGGCACGTAACGTTTTGGCTTGTTTACTTGGCGGTAACTTTGCCGAGTGAAATCCGATTGATTACGACTGTACCAGAATTATTGATAAAAGCAGGTTTGAAAGTAACCATGAAAGAGGTCGCATTCTCTTTGTTTTTTGCTGATTTTGTCATTTTTATTTATACCTACCTCATCGTATTGTGGCTCTATCCGCGTTATTTCAAAACACAACGGTATGTTTTATTCATCATTTTTGGGGTTTTTTTAGCCGTAATAATCAATGCAGGGGCAGTGAAAGTTTCTTACGCCATTTCAAAGAATTTGAATGGAGATGATTGGTGGAGTACATATTTATCAGGATTAAATACTTATGCTTTATTTTTGTTTTTAGTGACAATGTTGAAATTTTTTAAAGACAATTTAATTCAACAACAAATCGATAATCAACGTTTTAGAGAAGCCAAACAAGCGGAATTAGACAATTTAAAAGCCCAATTATCACCCCATTTTTTGTTCAATACCATGAATAATTTTTATGGCTTGGCTGTTGCGCAATCCAAACAATTACCCGATTTGATGTTGCGCCTTTCCGAACTCATGCGCTATTCGTTGTATGGCACAAACCGAAAAACTGTACCCCTCAATGATGAAATTCAATATCTGAAAAACTATATTGAATTGGAAAAAATCAGGTTAGAAGACACGTTAAAATTGAGTTTCACCAACAATATTGTTGAGGAACGAAATCCCGATACAATCGGGAAGGAGGTAGATGCCCTTGAAATAACTCCACTCATTTTAATCGTTTTTGTAGAAAATGCGTTCAAACATTCACGCAATATTCAGAGCGAACCCATTGAGATTAAAATAAACATAAGCCTTTCGGATAGCAGTTGGTTGACTTTTAAAGTTGAAAACAATTATTCCAAACCGCCTATTTCTTTTAAAAATATAGACAATACTGAGGGGGGTATCGGCTTAAAGAATGTTAAAAAAAGGTTGGAAGTGCTGTACCCCGATGGGCAGCGTATTTTAGAATTTAACGACGATGGGCATTATTTTAAAGTTCATTTAAAGATAAAATTACATAAAAATGGAGACAGAAAAATACCGTTGCTTGATAGTTGATGATGAGCCAATAGCGCGTCAAATTGTCCGAGCATACGTAGAGCAAACGCCTCAGCTGACCATTGCTGCCGAATGCAAAAATGCGTTTGAAGCCATTGAAAAAATACGGCACGATAACACAATTGATATTGTATTTTTGGACATCAACATGCCCAATCTGTCGGGTATTTCGATGGTAAAAACATTATCCAAACTGCCACAAATCATTTTCACGACCGCCTATCACGAGTATGCCATTGAGAGCTACGAATTGGATGCCGTGGACTATTTGCTCAAACCGTTTTCCTACGAGCGGTTCACGAAAGGCGTTTTTAAAGCACTTAATAAGTTGGCTGTGAAAAATATACCCCCTCAGTATAACGGCTCAATTTCACCTAAAAACATTGAGGAAAAGCCTATTTTTATAAAATCTGACGGCAAAACCTACCCCGTTTTACCTTCGGATATCCTGTTTTGTGAAGCCATGAAAAACTACACAAAAGTGTATTTAAAAAATGGTGAAAGGCTTATACCTCTCCTACCCTTGTCAAAAATGGAAACCGATTTGGAAGAAATGGAAGCAGGTTTACTTCGTGTACACCGTTCTTTTATCATTTCAAAACAGCATATTACTGCCCTTGAAGGCAATCAAATAATTATAGGTAAAAACAAAGTGCCCATTGGTGAGCAGTTTAAAGATACCTTTTTTAAAGCAATTGGTTTGAAATGACTACCCCTCAGTATCTCGCCCATTTTTTTGAAAATAGCTGCCAATTATCGTCTTTAATTTCGTCGGGAAAAGGCAAACGCACACTTTTCTGATGCGCTAATAATTTTTTATAAGATAAAACCCAGTAGATAGCGAGTTGAATTGACCTATAAATATTGCCACAAGTGCTGGTACATGTAAGACATATACAAGTGCATAATAACTCGAAAAATCACAGACGGTTGCCAATAAAGAGGTGGCTGTATATTTGAATATTTCGGAATTAAGCCAATAGGATACCCCCTCAGTAAATCGTTTACTGAAGAAGGCATTTTGCGACATTTTTTGATAAAGTTGGTTATTCGTTATGTTTCTAAAACTAAAAAAACTCCCTAAAATACGTTTTACTATCATAATTTACTCGATACTTATTATAACAATTTTGATAAAAACTAAGGGTCTAAAGGGTCAAACGGGTCTAAATGCAAGCACAAAAGGTTCGGCAAATACTCAATATCATGGCTCGAAATGCGCTTTTTACCGATATAAGGCAAGTAGCCCAATTCATTCTCATTGCGTTTGTCAAACAGTGGGTTCATCACATAATCCGTTTGCGATTTTGTGGTGGTAAAAAGACAGAGTTTATCCATTGGAAAACCATAGCGTATCATCAAACGATTGGCATTTCTATAATTTGTTGTCGTATGACGTGCGTGCGGGTCAATGATGATATTTTTATCTTCAATGCCGTGTTTGGTCATTAAATAGTTTTTCATTTCAACTGCTTCCGCGTGGGTTGTTTTGTAGGGATAGCAATAGCCGCCACTTACAATTATAAAAGGCGCAAAACCTTTGCGGAAACGCTCAGCGATAAAATCCAAACGCATTTTGTTCAAAGGACTGAGGGGGGTGTGCGACAATTCAGGCCCATTGCCGGGGACGACAATAGCGGCATATTTATACTTTGCCCAATCCGTTTTTTTTGCTTCTTGAAAAGCCGCTTGATTGTCTTTTTGCTCCATCGGTTCGTGTCGAGCGGGTTCATCACGGTCATTGGCTTGCATCAATTGCAAAGCAACAGCGAGAGACGGCTGATAAAACAGTATCATTGCGTCGGTTCTTTCGTCCAAAACTGCCATAATATCTTTTAAAACAATGCGATAATAGCGGCTGTTGACCTCATAACTCACCGAATCAATGCGTGGATACCGCATTTTTAAGCCAAAACCAAATTGGTCAATGATGTAATTGATACCGACCACGTATTGTCCCCACGCTTTGAGCCAAAGGTCTAAATTGGTGTCGTTTGTAAAACGTTGGTAGTTACCCGAAGGGCGCAAATGGTTGTTGATGAGTGCTTCAAAAGCGGTTTTGTTGGCATTGTACAGCGTCTTTTGGACGTTGATTAAGTCCAAAGAATCGGCATTTGATATTTTAAAATCCGTGAGCAAAGACGTGGGCGTTGTACACGTATCTGTAACGTGTTGCTTGATAAGTTGTACTTTTTGAGTTAAAAAATTTTTCAAAGCAGGTTCGCTTGCCAGTATATTTTTAACGGTTTCTGATTGTTCAATTGTCGTTAAAATGTAGAAATTTTTATCTACAATGATATTATTGGAAGTCAAAACGGTGTAGCCTTTTTGAAAACCATTGCCTTGCTGTGCCATTGCAGAATAGGCAAAAAGCGTGATTATTGAGAAAATTAAGGATAGTTTTTTCATTATTTTTTATTTTGAAAAGTAAGCACCAAACACCTGTTTAATAGTTAAATCTTGCCGTGTTTCGTCTAAAACATAGACATTGTATTGTTTTCCGTCGGGTTGAACGCGGATTAGGAGGTGTCCTTTTGTGTTTTTATAATTGTCTTTAAACCAAGGACCATAAGTGACTAAAGTTTCAGCATGCATATTGGTTGTAAAAATATCACGCCCCCCCTCAGTATTTTCGTCTTTATAAATCAATCGCTGATACACTTCTTGACCGGGATGGTCTGAACACCACAATTGTTGAATGACAACTTTTGGGTCGAGTGTATTGACAAAAAATTCATTCGTCGCATCTCGGTTGCCGTGGTGATTGAGGGTCATGGCTTCGACTTTTCCAACCGCCTTTGCCATGGGTGTTTCCACATCAAACCAAGTGGGCATCCCAAAACCCTGTAAACCCGTATTATCGCCGCCCGCAAAAAAGTCAAAATCACCGTACGTTATTTTTAAAGCCAAACTCAACGGATTTTCGTTGTTTCTGCCTTTGTAAAATGTGGTCATATCCTCTGCTTTAAAATATTCGAGCGTTTCGTCACCCTTCCCCGTCCAGATTGTACCGTTGGCTTTGACGTTTCTGATGTGAAAATTGGGGTGTTTTTCGGGTGCAACCAAAGGTTTTATTTGTGAATGACTACCCGCTTTTAAGGATTGAGTCGGTATATTAAAGTCTTTCAAAAAAGTAAGGTAGTTTTGAAATATCGTGTCTTTGTCAAGAAATGTCTTCAAATCTAATGGGAAATTATAATTGGGATAAGCTCTATCAATCATGTTTTTGATGGGTATTATTTTACCCAACTCGACTAAACTACCGTAATGGTCATCGTGAAAATGCGTAATCAAAGCGTAATCAATCGTTGGTTTTCTCTGCTTGGGCATTGCGTTTTGAATGTACAAAGCAATCCATTCGGCGGGTGAATGTGTATCATTTGGCACGGGTGCTGTTACTTTGAGCGGGGCATATTTTTTCTCAAAAGCTGCGCGGTTTAAAATTCCAGCGTCAATCAGTAAAGTCGTGCCGTCGGGCAAAACGAGGAAATTGGTATTGCCACTGCCCGTATTGATGAAATGAATATCCAAAAACCCTTCTTTCCAGTTTTCTACCTTTTTTTCTGTTTGGGCAAAAGTTGTTAGAGCATATAAAAACAAAAAATTAAGTGTTATTAAGATGTTTTTCATGCGTTTGCTTTTGATGAAAAGTGATGAAAAGTAATTAGTAAAGCAATTAACAAAGGGGAGACTTCTAAAAGCCCCCCCTCAGTATTTTAGCTTTATCTAAAGCGGTTGTTTCAATTTGATAAAATAAATTCTGTTTTTATCAATTTCGTTATTGCTGCCAGCCAAAATTTTAGCTGCGTAAGTGCCTATGCCATTTACGCCAAAATCATCGTCATTACAGATTGCAAT
>JANMYC010000418.1:0-3555 GCA_031381715.1 Saprospiraceae bacterium | reverse complement strand
CGGTTTCATTATAATCAGTGGCAAAACGGAGCGAAAGCGACTGATTAGGTAAGTAATCACGAAAATATTTATATTTGTATTGTAAACATGCCATACTTCATAACGAGGTATGGCATGTCTTTTTAAATTAAAAACGCGCATGGAGATAAATGGTGTCTGGACGGAAACGGTGATGATTCCCTCTTTTATGGTCAATAAAAATTTGGAAGCGACCTTTGTGACCATCGGTAATTTGTTTCAAGAGGCGGCGGGTAACCATGCTATATATCGTAAATTGGGTTATTTTGATTTAAAAGAGCAGAATATGATGTGGGTTTTGAACCGTTTGAAAATCCAGATGGTTCGTTTTCCAAAATGGCGCGAAACGATGACAATCAAGACATGGGTGAGTGAAATGTTGCCTTTCTCCAATCGGCATTATGTGCTCCAAAATACTGAGGGGGTCGATATTGGTTATGGTTCAGCCCTGTGGATTCCGATTGATTCCACCACTTTTCGCCCTAAAAGAGTGACAATTGACGATAATTTTTTACTGATTAAAGAATTGCCTTGTGGCTTGCCATCTAAATTAAGTGAAGTGTTAGATGCTGAATTATCGAGCAAAAGACAAGTTGAATATGCTGATATTGATTTTTTAAGTCATGTTAACAATGTGCAATACATCAGCTGGATTTTAGATAATTTTTATGCTCAATGGGGTGCATGCCATTATAAAACCCTGGAAATCAATTATTTAAATCAATGTTCAGAAAGAGATTCTGTGAGTATATTTTATAAAAAAGCAGAAAATGAGCTGTTCTATTCGTTAAAAAGGAACAGCGATAATAAAGAAATTTGTAGAGCGCATTTTTATTGAAACTTTCTTTAAGTGTGAAATGTTATTCAGAATATATTTTAAAAAAATACCACTGTCGAATATGCCTAAGACTCGTTTTTTACCTATGTTTCCATTGAAGATAGTCGTCTTTCCTAAAGAACGACTCAATCTTCACATCTTTGAACCCCGTTACAAACAATTGATGTTGGACTGTCATACTGAAAATATCACCTTCGGAATTGCCGCATTTATTGATAATCAATTGATGGAAATAGGCACTGAATTGCGTTTAGTGAAGATTGATAAATTCCATGATAATGGTGAAATAGACGTGATTACTGAGGGGGTGAGCCTTTTCAAAGTAGTTGATTTTTATAGCCAAGCCATTGGTAAAATGTACGGTGCCGCCGACATTATTGAAATCCCGATGCTGGAAACGGCTGGAAATTTCCTTAAAAATGAGCAAATATTGGAACTAACCACTGAACTTTTCCGATTGCTCAAAATCAATAAAGAACTACCAAGGGAAGTGATGGATGTGAAAACGCATAAATTGGCGCATTATGTCGGTTTTACCATCGAGCAAGAGTACGAATTCCTTTGTATTGGTAGCGAAGAGGCGCGCCAAACATATATGATTGATCATCTCAACCGCATTTTACCCGTTGTAAAAGAGATGGAGTTCCTCCGTGAAAGAGCCTTATTGAATGGGCATTTTAAGAATATAGTGCCACCGAAGTTTTAGAATTTCAATTGAACTTTATTACTAAAACTAAATTATTGGGCAGAATACCGAGGGGAGGTAATTTTGCATAAATTATTGATTTTGAATAAGTTGTAACTTTAGGAAAGTTTTAAAACTTTCTTAAAGTTGACATAAATAGGTAAATATGTTCCACGAATTATGCTGTGAAGATTAGCCCTATTTTCCCCTTGATTTCAAATCTAATTTTAAAGAAAAAATGTTGGAATATAGCACTTGTGAAACATTTCCAATATTCGTCAGAGCATAATCCACGGTCAATCTGCCGAGTTTCAAACCTACGCCGAGGTTGGGTTGGAAGTTCAAATCCTTTTTAGTCGGGTCATCCTCATTTTTCAAACGCTGAAAATTGCCGATTCCGCCGCGCAACCAAATCATATTTTGATAATCGAGTTCAAAACCCAAGCGTGGATCGAGATTAAATACTTTACCGCTGACAAGCACATTGCGCTGACCGTCCGTGGTAAAACCAGCATCAGCTTCAACTGTCAAATCTATCTTTTTACTGAGGGGGGTCACGTAAGCTGCCGCAAGTACAAGGGTTGGTTTAGTAATTTCCACCGATGATTTTGGAATGGCATTGCCGGTGCTTGTAAACACTTGTTTTTCTTTATCGGTGAGGTTGGCTGTCCAAGCATTATAGGTAGTAGTAATGTCTCTGCCCACGGCGCCAAATCGCCATTTATCCTTATGATATTGTATTCCAATATCCGCTCCAACGCCCCAAGCCCCCGCAAAAGAGCCGATAATTCGGCGAATTACCTTCAAATTACCGCCAATTGTCACGTTTTTCCAAACTTGAGCGTATGAGCCTTGAATGGCATAATCCGCTGCCGAAAACTCAGTGATATTATTATAATTGATGCTACCATCAGGGCCGACGAGGTTCAATGTATATGGAATTTGGTCGATCCCCATTCTGATGACCGATACACCCACCACTCTCTTTTTAGCAGAATTTAGGGGTTTTACTATGCCTAAATAATCGTATTTCGCCACTCCACCAAACCATTCGGCGTGCATCGCTCCAATTTGAAAAGGTGATTCGATGGCATTCAGTCCGGCAGGATTCCAGTATGAGGAAAAAACATCATTGGAAGTAGCAACCACTGCACCGCTCATGCCATGCGCTCGCGCGCCGACGCCAATCGCTAAAAACTCATTGCTGTACTTTTGGGCGAAAGTGAATTGATGAAAAAGCAGTATAAAACAAGGAATTAGTAATCTTTTATTCATTTTGGAAGTTTATTTAAACTATAAAGGTAAAATTAAGCTATTTGTTTTAAACGGAAAAATAAATGATAAAGTGTAAATATTTGAATTAAGATTAGTAGGATATAAAGGATATTTTAGGATTTTAGGCGTTGTTTGAATCTTAAAACATCTATTATACCGAAATCTCGGGATGATAGACGTTTTACAAGAAAAGCTCATAAAGTATAGTTTGGACTTGTTAAAATTGGAGTGTTCCTAATTAAAATAGAGTTGACTGCGTTAAAAATTGTCCATCTAATCATTTAATCCAATTAATTTGTAATATATGAAATTAATAGCAAAGGTCTTTTTAAGCTTTTTTGTCTTTAACATAATATCGTGTAACATATCAAATGATGTTAAAATACTAAAAAAAGAACCTGAAGTAGAGGTAAATATTCGTTATCCTAAGTTTTTTAATGAAGTATTACCATTGATTAAGATAAATGATCCCGTTGATACCAATTCTAAAGATGCTCAGTTTTTTAAAGAAGAAATGTTAGTTGATGTAAAAAACAATAGGGATTCAAGTATTTTTATCTGGACGGATAACCATAATATTTTAATTCATGGAGACCATTTAGAATATATTTTTCAACATGACAGCTTAATTAATGTCGGATGTTGCGGTATCGCTTGTAATTTCGGAGGCGAAATTGTCGAATTAAAACCAAAAATGACTAAATCTTTTTTGTCCCATTCTATCGGTTTAAAATCGAGA